>DXVA01000364.1 GCA_019408975.1 Lentisphaeria bacterium
ACCCGGAGCCGCCGGAAAAGGACAATCCGCTGTTCCGGATGGACAACGTCATCGTCACGCCCCATATCGCGGCGTTTTCCGCCGATTTCGAGAAGAACTTCTGGCAGTGTTCCGTGGAAAAACTCAAAACATTAAGCGGAAAATTCAAATGACGGAATCTCCGGTCATCTGAAAAGCCGTTCCAGAAAAAGAACCGCGCAAAGATTGTAAGCTCCGTGAACAGCCACGGCAATCACGAAAAAAGGAAACGCATTCTGAATCTCGAACGGCTTTCCCTCGGCATACTGGAGTTTCCATGCGCGGCGCAGCCCCAGCGCGGAAATCAGGGTGCAGCAGACATGAAGAGCAGTGCAGGCAACCCAGCGGAACGCGATGATCTGCAAACGGCGTTCCTGCGGAAGCGCAGCAAGATAGACATAATAATAAATCAGGTTTTCCAGAACGGCAAATGCCAGCCCTCCGGAAAAAGCGGAAAGGAAAAACTGTTCCGAATACCGCACCAGCCACGGACGCTTCTCCAGCAGCCAGAGCATTCCGCTCTGTTTCAGCACCTCCTCCAGAAACGGGGCGAACACCACAAGGGTGAAATAGCGGAAGGATGCAACGGCTCCGGCATTCACAAAACAGCCCGGCACAGCAAACAGGGCTCCGGCAAGTCCGGCGGCGAGTGAAATCCACAACAGAAAACCGCAGGAATACTTCTCTCCCCTTTCCGTGATGTAAGCCAGATATCCGGATTGCGTCGAACCGTCCCGGCAAAAAGGCTCCTGCCCGATGGAATGCCGGAGCCGTTCCAGCTCCGACCCGGCGGCAGAAACCGGAGCGGCGGTCTCCTCCGAGGGGTCCGTTCCGGTTCTGATCCCGTCATTCAAGGCAGGCTCATATTCCGTGCTCAGATATTCTTTCTTCATGAACCTGCTGCTTTCCGGTGACGACCGCAGTTCCATAGGCGATCAGTTCGACTCCGCCGGCAACCTTTTTCTGCTGCCCCTGAATCATGGCAGTCTCAAAACGCAGATTGTAAATCTTGTCCGCGCCGTAACGGTCGGCATCCTCCAGCAGACGCACGACCGCGATCCGGCGCGCATCCTCGCAAAGCTTCGTATAACCTCTCAGTTCACCGCCGAACAGATTCTTCCACGATGAGGCGAACGCGACAAAATAGTTATTCGCAACAACCACGGAACCGGTCACCAGAACCGCCTTTTCGCAAACCAGATCATCAGGAAGGCGTTTCGTGTTCAGCAGTTCGATCCGTCCCCTGTACTTCGCCTCCTCCACGGCAAGAAAACGGGCGCGGTTGCGGTTGACCATGACATTCGTGACGATCCCCGTGGCGAGAAGCAGAAGCGGCAGCCCGACATTGACAATCAGCTCCACCATAAACAGCCTCCGTATTATGAGAATGATTCATCGGCAAGCACGACTGCGGTACCGTATGCGTAGAGTTCCGCGGCTCCGGCTGTGATACAGCTTGTGGCGAAACGGACATTGACAATCGCATTCGCCTGAAGTTCCTCCGCCTGTGCAATCATGCGCGCCATTGCTTCGCGACGGGATTCGACCAGCAGTTCCGTATAGCCTTTCAGTTCGCCGCCGACAAGGTTTTTGAACGATGCCGCAATATCGCGCCCGGCATGTTTCGCCCTCACGGTATTGCCCTGCACCAGCCCTTTGACTTCCACAATTCTTTTTCCGGGAACCGTTTCCGTATTTACGACCATCATATCCGCACCCTCCTTTTTCCTGTTATGGTTTCAATATACAATGCTACTGCATTTTGTCAAAATATTTCCGTCTGTTTCATCGCAGTTTTTACAGGCATTCCAGATAAAAAACATATCTTCCGGTTCCCTCGCTTGCCTTTTGAAAGATTGATGTTACATTAAGAATAACCGCAAAACAAGAAACAAGGGGGGCGATATGCTGAATGTTTATGCATGGAGTGTGTGTCCGCACTGCCACAGGACGATCGAATGGCTCAAAGAGCACCGGATTCCGTTCAATTATCTGGAAATCGAAGAACAGCCGAAAGACGTGATTCAAAAGGTGATCGACGTGAACGGCGGCGACGACTGGGTGGTTCCAACTCTGGAATACAACGGACAATGGCGTCCGGGACAGGTTTATGATCCAGGGAAGCTTGAACAGGACCTGCGCAAGTGGGGACTCGTGAAGTAAAACGGAAAGCTCATGGGATTTTTCCTGTGAGCTTTTTTCATTATGCACGGTTCCGGCACGAAGACCGCCGTCAGAAAAAAGATATCACATACCGGCAAAGAGATTTCAGTGAAAACGTCTC
The DNA here is from genome assembly GCA_019408975.1 of Lentisphaeria bacterium. Lineage (GTDB taxonomy): Bacteria > Verrucomicrobiota > Lentisphaeria > Victivallales > UBA1829 > UBA11452. The sequence goes on from DXVA01000364.1 coordinate 2,303, forward strand.
ATGCAATGCCGCTTTCAAATGCCTGCGGACGGTTGTGCGCGGGAGTAACTCTTTTTTTGCCTCTCTGGCTAATTTGCCATGGAGCGCGGCAAAACGTTTTCTGATGGCGGCGCCGTATTTTCCGCGTACATCCGGATATTTTTCCAGAAATTCATTCAGGACTTTCAGGATCAGGCTCATTTTCTCATAGTTTGTGCTCGACAGATTGGTTGAATGCCGTCTTCTGAGAAACACAGGTTTCTCTATCGCATGGAATCCAGTCCTAACAGCCAGCTCAAGAGCCAGTTTATAATCATGTCCGCACAACAGAGTTATATCATGACCACCAATCTGCCGGAATAATTTTAATGGCATTAATGTGGCACAGCTATGTACGATGATATGCAAGATCAGATCGGGGAGAATATTGCCGCTTGGAAAAATCTTCATCTTGTTTTTTGTCGGAAGCCTGTTGCCAGCGGAGTCAATTGTGATGTACTGCCCGTAACTGCATCCGTCCGGATCATTCACAAGCGGGGCATACAGCCTTTCCAACGCGTCCGGCAAAAAAAGATCATCGGAATCATTGAATACCAGATACCTGCCGCGGGCATGAGCCGCCACTTTGTTTTTTGCCGCGGCATCTCCCTGATTTTCCTGATATAGATAACGGATGCCGGGAAAATCCCGCCGGATCATTTCCCGTGTTCCGTCCGTCGAACCATCGTCCACAACAATGATTTCAAAATCATGAAAAGTTTGATTCTGAAGTGATTCGAGCGACTCCCTCAGATAATCTTTACGGTTAAATGTCGAAACTCCGACAGTAATTTCCGGTGTTTCCTTCAATTGATGCTTTTCCATTTTCAGCCTCTTATCTCCGAAATCTTCCACTTTTGCCTTCCTCAGTCGACTGCATGTGTCGCATAATACACAGTATGTTAAGGCGTTTTGAGTTGAAAAAGCAGATAAGACGATAACAAATAAAACTGGACAGGAAAACGCTATTTCATCCGGTCAAGATCATGCAAAAAATGGGCGGCAGGGGAACAAGTTTTCTTATTTGCATGAAATTGACGCAAAATTGAACTCATTCAATTTTCATGTTAGAATCAATTTACCCCTTATTTATGTTCCATTCCACAGAAAAAGTCCTTGAAAAAAGTAATCAATCGTTATATACTACATAGGAATGAACAGTACATACTGTGTATTATGCGACATGACCGTCGGACAAAAATGCAGAAACGTTTACAGCATTCACAAAGAAAGGCGGAGACTGGTTTTATAAAAATGAAATGGTTCCACATTCCTGCATACTATTCAGCCTGCGGGAGCCGCCATGGTAGAAAAGGCAAAATGCCGGAGTTACCGGTCGTGACATCAAGTAACAGCCCCATTGGGGTAATATGAAACAATTTTTCCGGTTTTAACATTTATTCAGAAAGAGGAATCTGTTTTATGAGTTCACCTGGAATCAGCGTCATAATCTGCACCTATAACCGGAAAAATGTTCTGGAACGGGCGTTGGCAGCCTACCGGAACCAGACATTCCGGGATTTTGAAGTCATTGTCACTTCCGACGGCTCCTCGGACGGCACCGACGGAATGATGGAAGCGCTCAAAGAACAGTCCGGTTATCCGCTTCACTACATCCGGCAGGCGGACGATGGATTCCGGAAGAGCCTGGCGGTCAACAAGGCGATCCGTCTTGCGGCGGGAAAGATTCTGGTCTTCGCGGACGATGACATGATTCCTCCGCCGCGCTATCTTGAAAGTTATTTCCGCGTCTTCGGTTCCGCCTCCGATGCCGACGCTCTGCTGGTCTACTCCAAATACATTCCTGTCGATACGGACGATGAACGGTTCACCATGGACAATATCCGCAACGGCAGCTACATGAAAAGAGTTTCGCTGTCCGACCGGATTCACCTCTTTTACTGGAAACTGAAATACCGCCTTTACATCAGGCAGAATCATCCGAAGCGCCCGAAGCTGAACGGAAATAATTTTGCAGTGTCCGCCGCGGCAATCAGGGCAATCAATGGTTTGGATTCGGATTTTACCGGCTGGGGATATGAAGACGATGACCTGCGCAGGCGTCTGCTGGCGATCGGGACAAAGCAGGCGGAAGCCGTATGTTCCGCATGGAACTTCAATCTCGGCTACTCCAAAGCGAGCAAGACAACGGCTCAGCGTCCCGAACTGCTTGAACGCGCGGCTTACAAC
>DXVA01000365.1 GCA_019408975.1 Lentisphaeria bacterium
TTGCGGCAGTTGCCCATGAAACTCTCGCAAGAGTCTGCGCGGAGACGGGAGATGTCGCGAGAGCCGTTGCGCTTCAGGAAAAGGCGCTGGCAATCCGGAAAGGCACCCATCTGGAACAGGCGGCGGCAAACCGTCTGGCATATTACAGAAAACTTCTGGAATTGAAAGCGAAGCGCTGAAAAACAGAATTGGAGCTTGCCGCGATCGCTAAAGAACCATGCCCGCAATCCAGCCGGCGATCAGCAGGGGGATGTTGTAGTGAATGAAAGTCGGGATCGTGGAGTCGTAAATATGATCGTGCTGCCCGTCCGCGTTGAGTCCGGCTGTCGGTCCGAGAACCGATTCCGAGACCGGCGACCCGGCATCTCCGAGGGCTCCTGCGACGCCGACGATCGATACGGTTGCCAGCGGCGAAATGCCGAGTTTCATGCAGAGCGGCACGTAAATCGCCGCGATCAGCGGCACTGTTGAGAACGAGGAACCGATTCCCATTGTGATGATAAGCCCGATCAGGAGCATCAGGAAGACCGCGAGACTGCGGTAGTCGCCGATCGAGTCCGATACCATTCTGACAAGCGCATCCACGCTTCCCGTCGCTTTCATGACCTCGGCAAAACCGCTTGCGGCGATCATGACGATGCCGATTCCGCCCATGAGATAGATTCCGTGCGTAAAGACATCCTGTGTATCTTTGAGGTGAATCGTGCGCGCAATGACGAAGACCAGAATCGCCGCGACGGATGCTATGACGAGGGAGTCCAGCCAGAGCTGCCCGGCTAAAGCAACGGCAATTGCAATGACGCCGACAATAACATTTCGCATTTTGATTTCTACGGGTTCCTGCGAAAGAACCTCCTGCTTCGTCATACAGGTTTTATAATCTCGCGGTTTGCGGTAGGAAAGGAAGACTGCGATCAGGAGCCCCGCGACCATGCCCAGTGCGGGAATCAGCATTGCTTTCGGCGCCAGCGACGGATCGACGGCGAGCCCGTTTGCATTCAGATTGCCGATCAGGACTGTATTCAAGTAGATTTTTCCGAATCCGACCGGCAGGAACATATAGGGCGTGATGAGCCCGAATGTCAGGATGCAGGCCACCGCGCGGCGGTCAAGGCGGATTTTTTCAAAAACAGGGAGCAGGGGCGGAATCAGAACCGGAATGAAAGCGATATGAACGGGAATCAGGTTCTGTGAGGAAACGGCAACCAGAGTCAGGATCAGGAGAAGTGTATATTTGAAGAAAAAGAGTTTTTTTCCGGTGACTTCTCCGCCGATCCGTTTGAAAAGTTCCCGCGCGATGAGCTCCGTAACCCCGGAACGTGAGATGGCAATGGAGAATGCGCCGAGCATCGCGTAATTGAAAGCGATCGTCGCCCCGTTTCCGAGTCCGCCGGTGAATGCTTTCATTGCCGCTGTTCCGTCCATTCCTGCGATTAAACCTCCGCAGAGTGCGGCGATGACGAGTGAAAATACGACATTCAGCCGCAAGGCGGACAGTATCAGAAGTATGACGACGGAAAGCAAAACCGGATTGGTGCAGAAATCTGTAAGCATGGCTGATCCCCTGGTTATGAAAAGTAAAACCTCTAATATATCATGCCTGTTCGTTTCTTCAACTTTTTCAGAAGGTGCGCAAACTGAAAATCATATAAAAACGCCGTTCCCGGCATTGCTCCGGGAACGGCGTTCGGAATCACAGAAAAGAATCAGACTCCGGCGAGTGTGGATTTATAACTGCCGAGCATGTCTTCCATCTTGACTTTGATGTCGGAGGCGGTTCCTTTGACCGCGAGAATCTGGTCTGCGGTCGTTCTGCCGACTTTTGCCAGCGGGAAACCGGCAAGGGCTTTTTCCAGCTCTGCGGATTTTTCCGGTTTGCAGCTGATCAGGAAACGGCTGTTCGATTCGGAGAAGAGAACTTCCAGATCGTTCATGCCTTTTTCCTGCGGAACTTTCGCCAGGTCGAGAACAAGTCCAACTCGTCCGCCCATGGCGGCTTTTGCCGCCGCGACACCCAGTCCGCCGAGGGACGGCGTGATGATCGAACTCGGGATATCCGCATGGATCATTTTTTCCATCGCTTTGTAGAGCGCAAGGGCTTTTTCCGCATTGACTTTCGGCACGTTGTTGCCTGTCGCGCCCAGCATGTCGAAATATTCGCTGCCGCCGAGCTCGGGATAGGTCATGCCGACCATATAGACATTGTCACCGGCTTCCTTGAAGTCAGGCGTGACGCACTTGGAAATATCCTCCACTTTGGAGATGGTGCTGAACAGAACCGTCGGCGGAATGGAAATCTTTTTGCCGCCGCGCGTACTGTCGTTCTTCATGCTGTCCTTGCCGGAGATGCACGGCACATTGAATGCGCATGTGTAGTCGTAAAGTCCTTTGTTCGCGCGGACGAGCTGCGCCATTTTGTATTCGCCGTCCGGAGTCTTTTCGCTCTGTACCGGATCGGGCCAGCAGAAGTTGTCGAGCCCGGAGATCATATCGACGCGCGCGCCGACCGCGACCGCACGGCGGATTGCAAGGTCGATTACGGATGCCATCATATGATAGCAGTCGATGTCACTGTAACGCGGGAGGATGCCGTAGGAGAGAACCGCGCCTTCTCTGCCGAGCGGTTCGACCATGAACACGGAGGCATCGCCCTGGACGTCGCGCGCCTTGCCGACAAAGGGTTTGACGACACTCAAGCCCTTGACCTCATGATCATACTGCCGCGCCTTGTATTCGCAGGAACAGATATTGAGTTTTGCGAGAAGCCCGAGAAGATCCTTTTCCGCATCTCTGCCCTTGAGATCGGGTTCGGCGAATTTCGGAGCTTTCCATTTCGCATTGAGTTTGAGTCGGGGAAGCCCCTCATGCATGAACTTGATGTCGAGGCATGCGACCGTCTTGTCGCCGTACATCATGCGGAACTTGCCGTCGTCGGTGAATCTGCCGAGGATCGTGGCTTCCACGTCACGGTCCGCCGCAAGCTTCATGAATTCGTCGATTTTTTCCGGCGGAACGGCGAAACTCATGCGTTCCTGCGCTTCGGAAATCAGAATTTCCCACGGCTTCATTCCCGCATATTTGAGCGGTGCTTTCTTAAGGTCCATGACACAGCCGCCGCAGATGGATGCCATTTCCCCGACGCTGGAGGAGAGCCCCCCGGCGCCGTTGTCGGTGACGAAACGGTAGAGATTTTTGTCCCGCGCTTCATAAATGAAGTCGCCCATGCGCTTCTGCGTGATCGGGTCGCCGATCTGAACCGCTTGAACGGGGCTGTCCTTATGGAGTTCTTCTGAGGAGAATGTGGCGCCGTGAATGCCGTCCTTGCCGATGCGTCCGCCGGTCATGACGATAAGGTCGCCGGGTTCGATCTGTTTTTCCCAGCCGTTGCGCCCGTTGATCTTCTTCGGAAGCGTTCCGAGGGTGCCGCAGTAGACCAGCGGTTTGCCGATGTAGCGGTCGTCGAAGCACTCCCAGCCGAGACCGTAGGGAATGCCGCTCTGGTTGCCGCCGTCGATGACACCCTTGTGGACACCGTCACGGAGTCTGCGCGGGTGGAGCAGTCCTTCGGGAACATCCTTGGGGTCGGTGAACGGAGAGCCGAGGCAGTAGCCCCAGACGTTGACCAGCAGGTTTGCGCCGAGCCCGGTTCCCATCGGGTCGCGGTTGACGCCGACGATACCGGTCATTGCGCCTCCGTAGGGGTCAAGGGCGGAGGGGCTGTTATGGGTTTCGACCTTGTAAACGAGGTCGATTTTATCGTTGAATGCGACGACTCCGGCATTGTCGGAAAAGACGGAAACGAGCCAGTCTATTTTCTTCGCAATCTCGGAAGTGCTTTTTTTGATGTAGGACTTGAAAAGCGAAACGATGTGTTCCTTTGTCCCTGCGTCGAGGTCCTCATAATCGACTTCCGCATCGAAAATCTTGTGCTTGCAGTGCTCGGACCATGTCTGCGCAAGGACTTCCAGCTCAACATCGGTGGGATTTTTGGAGAGTCCGTATTTTTCGCGGTTCTCATAATTGCGGAAGTAATTCTGGATGACCTTCATTTCCTGAAGCGTCAGAGCCAGAATTCCTTTGCGGCTGATCTCGTAAAGTTCCTCGTCCGGCACTTCCAGGTTGAACTCGCGGACTACGCCTTCTTCGGCGCCTTTGACAACCGGTTTGTTGAGCGGAATCCCGTTTGCCCTGACTTCATCCGCGGAAAGAACCGTGACCGTTTCGATGAGTTCATTGGCGAGAATGCCTTTGGCAATATTGACGATATCCTCTTTCCTGAGAGAAGGAGCCTGAAACATGTATTCGATGGAGCTGAATACCATCTCGTCCTTGCGGAGTTTGCGCCCGATGATGTCTCCGATTGCCTCATGCGCCGTGCGTGCCACGTTGTCCGTCACGCCGGGTTTGAAGCCGACGGCGGCGATATAGTCATACTGGAAATCGGCTTTCGGGTTTTCCCCGAT
>DXVA01000366.1 GCA_019408975.1 Lentisphaeria bacterium
TTGCGCTCGAAAATCACGGGCGTCCGCCCGTTTTCCCTGAGCGCCAGAGCAGCCGACAAACCGGCGGGCCCGGAACCGATTACCGCAACTTCATTCATCTGAAACACCTGCAAAAAAGGACCTGTCCTTTACGGAACAGGCCCTTTGATAACGATCAGCAGAACGGATTAAAGTTCCTGACCGACGGTCCAGCGGACAAACTTGTTGACCTTCACGCCGGGAGCAAGCTTTGCCAGACATGTCTTGTCATCATGAATCCAGGGCTGGTTCATGAGGCAGATCTCAGTGTACCACTTGTTGATCTTGCCGGCAAGGATTTTTTCGATCATATTGGCGGGCTTGCCTGCAAGCTGAGCTGCGGCAATCTCTTTTTCCTTCGCAATCGCATCGGCGGGAACTTCATCGGAATTGACATACATCGGGCTGTAAGCCGCAATGTGCATGCAGATCGCCTTGAGAAGTTCCGGATCGGTCGTGCCTTCGACATCAATCATGATGCCGATCTTGCCGTTGCCGTGCATATAGGAGGCGACGATACCGGCAGACTCGAAACGAACCGCCCTGCGGAGAACCATCTTTTCGCCGAATTTGACGAAGAGTTCTTTCAGGTTGTTGTTTTCGAGTTCCTGAGCCTTTTCCGTCACGTCACCGTCACCGGATGTGGCAGCAAGAACACGCCCGGCGGCTTCCTTGACATAGTCGAAGAATTTTTCATTGCCCGCAACGAAGTCGGTTTCGCAAAGGACTTCAATCATGACAGCCTTGTTTCCATCGACCGCGGCAAAGACTTTGCCTTCTTTCGTCGCTTTATCGGCGCGCTTTTCAGCTTTTGCCGCACCGGTTTTACGCAGATATTCGACAGCGGCTTCCATATCGCCGTTTGTTTCTGTCAGGGCTTTTTTGCAATCCATCATGCCTGCGTCGGTTTTGTCGCGCAGCTCTTTGACCATTGCAGCAGTTATATTAGCCATTGTAGGACTCCTTTCAGATAGAATTGAACTTATTCAGCAGGTTTTTCTTCAGCTTTCGGAGCTTCCGCGGCGGCTTCCGCTTTCTTGGGAGCGGCTTTCTTCGCCGGGGCTTTCTTCTTCATTTCGGCGTCGGTCGTGACTTCAACTTTTTCTTCGCCTTCCGCTTTGGGGGCTCCGTCAACCGGCTTGCGGGAAGGACGCTTCGTGAAAGTGCGCTTGCCGCCTTTGCCGTCCCTGCCTTCACCCTTCGCGCTGCGGCGTTTGGGTTCCTCTTTCGCTCTTTCAGCTGCGGCGGCTTCGGCTTTCGCCTTGTCCTCGGCGGCTTTCTTTCCGTAGAGTTCGGCGGCATCCTTGATTGTCTCAACAAAAGTATCCATGATGACCTTGATGGACTTCACGGCATCGTCATTGGCGGCAATCGGATAATCAATCGGCTCGGGATCGCCGTTCGTATCGACGATGGCAACGATCGGAATATTGAGCTTGCGCGCTTCCTTGACAGCAATTTCATCATGGCAGACGTCAACGATGACAACCGCATCCGGAAGTTTCTTCATGGAAGCGATACCGTCAAGATCCCTGTGGAGCTTTTCACCCTGACGTGAAAGAACGGCAATCTCTTTCTTTTTGAGCTTGCTGTTTTCGCTGTTGACGATAGTGTCAATTTCCTGCATTTTCTTGATGGATTTCTTGATGGTGGCATTGTTCGTGAGCGTTCCGCCCATCCATCTTTCCATCACATAATTCATTCCGGTGGCATCGGAAGCTTCACGGACAATCTGCTGTGCCTGTCTTTTCGTTCCGACAAAGAGAATTTTACCGCCCTTCATGACACAGCCCTGAAGGAAATTGCAGGCGTCGGCGACCTGATGAATGGTCTTGGTGATGTCGATGATGGAGATACCGTTTTTGGAACCGTAGACATAGTCTTTCATCTTGGGGTTCCAGCGTTTCGTCTGATGTCCGAAATGACATCCTGCCTCGAGAAGATCTTTTACTGTGAGAGCCATGATCGGCCGCCCTTTCTTTGTTTCGACGCTTTCGCACGGACTTTTTCCTGTTTGAGTCCGGCAAGACATCTTCATTGTTTTGGTGTAATGTGCGCCCCGGGTTGGTTAATGGGGAAGGCTACGCACGGCGAAGCCCGCACACGAACACTGAAAAGAGTGGTTAAGATAGCATGGAAATGAAAAGTTTCAAGTCATAAGTTACAAGTTTCAAGAAAAATACAGTGGAAAGCCAACCTGCGGTGTTTCTGCCGGAGTTACGGCAGAAATACCGGTCTGCTCACGACTTGAAACCCACTTAACGGTAGCGATACTGCTGTTTAGGCATTTTAGGTTCTTCCAAAGCAAGCGCATACCACATTTCGCCAAGCCCGGCATTGGAAAAGCTCCTGGGTTTCTTGTTCGCAAGAGCTTCCCAGTTCCGGACAATCACCTCGTTTTCAACGCGCTTCTTTGCTTCCGCCATAACTTTGAACGCCTCATCCGTCTTGTCCTGTTTCACCAGAATCCAGGCATATAAGGAATAAGGCAGAATGCAGTTCTTGCCCTTGAGCCCTTTGCATTTCTTTTTGAAAAACTTGTCGAGCCCTTCCTCATTGCGTTTGTACATACGTGCCATTTTCATTGCAATGGACTGCGGATCAAGCAGAAGCGATTTCGCCATAAGGCGGTCCGCCTCATCGTAGCGTTTCAGCTGATAGTTGAACGCCATTTTCATCGTGTTGATCTGGCGCTCCATCAGGAAGCTCCACTTGTAAAGCGGGCGGAACAATTCACAAGCCTCGATTGCACGCTCAAGCCCGGCATTCTGTTCCTTTGTGAACTGCTGCATCATAAGTTTCGGGTCCAGCGGACGACGCATGAACTGCTGCTGTTTGACCTCAAGTTTCTTCTGGACATCCTGCATGATTCCCTGAATCTGAAGATTGATCTTCGTCGTTCTGCGGCGGACAATCAGCGATACAGTGACCTGAACGGTCAGCAGGGCGAGAACACCGAAAAAAGTCCCCCAGGACGGCGTAAGATGAAATCCGTAAATGGTTCCGAGCCCGACAATGATTCCGGCTGCCAGAGCGCAAAGCAGTGTAAGCATTTTTTATTTCCTTGCATGAATTATCATTAAAATTGAACAAAAGTCTTTAAATATAAATTCATATCGCCGATTAGTCAATTCCGAAAGAGCGAAAAGCCGGAAAAAGAAAACAGAGAAGGAACGCCGTCACCTGAAACTGCCGAGAGGATTCAGAATTGTCTCAACGGCACTCAAGGCAGACGGGGCAAAATTCTGCTTTGCCCGGTAAGGACGGTATCTGACCCGCAGTTCGCCGTTCTCGACGGAAAGCGATTCCACGGAATCCAGCAGATGTCTATGTGCCTGAGAACGCTGGAAATTCCGCCAGTTCTCATCCAGTTTGTCACGCAGAGCGCCCGGCATTGCCATATTGCCCATCCGGGTATTTCTGAACTGCAGGAACGATTTGCCGCCATCAATCCTGAAATCCAGGTCAATCCTGAAATTTACGCGGGAGCCGAACGGAGTCTTCATTCCCGTGTCGTAACTGTAAAAAAGACGGAACGAATCATCATTCAGCTTCAATGCAGTGTCCTGAAGCCTGACTCCGCCGATTTTCATATCCCCGGAAATCTGCCCGGAAAGATTCAGCAATGTTTCCGTCAGAGCATCGAATTCATCCCGGGTAAGGACAAGTTCCTGCGGCGGAGTATGTTCCGATGCATTGCGGATACGGGAAACTGCGCCGGCTGTTTTGAGCTGCGCCATCCGGTAATCCTGCGGATCGAGCCCCGTTATGGGAGTTCTCTGAACAGAAACATCGGTGAAGACGCTCCGCACGACAAAAAAAGCGATGACGGCAATCAGAAGCAGAAATGCAAAAACAATACAGAATATGATTCCGGTTTTTTTGCGTCTGGAACTCATAACTGTCTCGGAATTCTGGGTTCGACAAATACCGCAGGGCGAAGGTAAACCAAATCCTTGAGCGTCGTATTGAAATCTCCCGGAGACGCAAAGATCAGCTCCGAAGCCTTCAGATGTTCCATCGGCTTCAGCTTCTCCTCCACGGCGCCGCCCGCGATCCTGCGGATCTGCGCCTCGTCCCTGGATAAACAGACAAACGCATCGAAATCGCCCAGAACCTTCAGAGAATCTTTCCCGAGAACGGCATGAAAGGAATCAGGTTCATAAGAACCGTTCCTGTTTCCGAGCCCGAAAGCCAGAAGTTCATCCCGCCTGCCGTCGAACAGGGCAAGAATACGCGGAGCTTTCAGGCCGGCGGTCGCAGCCAGCGCGGATGCCGTCGAGATCCCGCGGCAGCGCACATTTTCCCGCCGGAAGGCAAGTCCCATCACAAACGATGAAGCAAGACGCAGTCCCGTAAATGATCCGGGTCCGACTCCGACGCTCCACTCGGTAATGTCGTTGAACACGGCGCCGTGTTTTTTCAGGCACTCCTCCATCCATGAC
>DXVA01000367.1 GCA_019408975.1 Lentisphaeria bacterium
ATGTATTCCTGACCTCCAAGTTCTTCCCGGAAACGGACGAGGCAGCCATGCTTCGCGGAGCCCTGAAAGATTCCCGGACCGCGCTTGTCCTGATCCAGAACGGGATCGGGATCGAGGACAAGCTTGCGGAGGCTTTTCCCGGGAATGAGATTCTGAGCTCCATTGCCTATATCGGGGCGACGCGGCTCAAACCGGGAGTTGTCCGGCAGAAAGGCGCTTCGGAATTGAAATTCGGGCGTTTCGGCGGAGGCGGTTCTGAAGCGGGGCTCCGTCTGGAAAAACTCTTTGCGGAAGCGGATGGCGTCAAGGCTTCATTCGTGGAAAACATCGCATGGTTCCGCTGGAATAAACTGCTTTGGAACCTGCCGTATAATCCGGTTTCCGTGCTCGGCGGCGGGCTTGATACCCGCCGGATGACCGACCGGGGAGCTGTCGAGGCTCTGACTCGCGCCCTGATGGAGGAGGTGCGTCTCGTCGCCGCGGCGGAAGGAGCGGAGCTCCCGGAAACGCTGGTGGACCGGAATGTGGAATTCACCCGCAACTTCCCCCCGTATAAAACCAGTATGCTGGTGGATTACGAAGCGGGGCGCCGGATGGAAGTGGAAGCCATCCTCGGCAATGTATATCGACTGGCGCAGAAGCACCATATTCCCGTTCCTCATATGCAGACCTGCTATGCCCTGTTGTCGGCAATCGCGGAAAAGGCATGAGACTGGAACACTGAAGATATGACGAAAAATACGGCGGCGCACCTGACCGCGCTTCTCACGATCCTGATCTGGGGTACCACTTTTATTGCCACGAAAGTGCTGCTGCGGGATTTTACTCCGGTCGAAATTCTTTTTTCACGGTTTACGCTGGGGTTTCTGGCGCTCTCCTGTGTACCGGGCGGAATTCGCTTCACGGCGTTCCGCAATGAACTGCTTTTCGCCGGAGCCGGATTTTCCGGAGTCACGCTTTACTTTCTCTTTGAAAATATCGCATTGCAATATACGATGGTGTCCAATGTGGGGATTCTTGTGACGGTTGCCCCGTTCTTCACGGCGATTCTATCGCGTTTCTTCGGAAAAAGGGAGCCGCTTTATCCCGCCTTTTTCATCGGGTTTCTGATCGCGCTGGGGGGAATCGCCCTGATTTCTTTCAACGGCAGCGTAATCCTGAAACTGAATCCCGCGGGCGATATTCTCGCCATTCTCGCGGCATTGGTGTGGGCGGTGTATTCGATCTTCATGAAACGGATCGGGGAACTGGGATATCCCATGGTACCTGCCACGCGCCGCGTCTTTTTTTACGGGCTCCTGCTGATGATTCCGGCGCTGTGTTTCATGGATTTCCATCCGGCGGTCCGGCAGATGCTGAAACCGGTTAACCTGTTCAACCTTGCCTATCTCGGGCTCGGCGCCTCCGCGCTTTGCTTTGCCACCTGGAACTGGACCCTGAAAATTCTGGGGGCGGTCCGTGTCAGCATTTATATTTATCTGATTCCCGTGATAGCAGTCGTTGCCGCCGTACTGATTCTGCACGAGAGAATGACGCCGAAGGCACTGACGGGCATCGTCCTTACCCTGCTCGGGCTTTTCGTTTCGGAGATCAGAAACACCGGGACTCTCATGAAAGGGATGCAGCATCGGAAATAGCCAGGAAAACGTTCCCCACCATGTATGCCGTTTTTTAACTTTCGGCATTCGTAATATCCTGAAAATATGCTATATTATCCATTTCATGGAAGTGAGGTGTCAAGATGGAAAATGAATTATCGGAACTGCCGCGGGGCCGTGTTCTGTGGCTGCTGTTTTTCAACTTCTTCAAAATTGCATTGTTTGTCGTAGGCGGCGGCTACGCCATCATTCTGGCTGCGGAGGATATCTTTATCCGCAAACTGCACTGGCTCCGCGACGGGGAACTCATGGACATGCTTGCGATCATCCAGACGATTCCCGGTTTAATGGCGGGCAATGCCGCCATTTATGTGGGATACCGCGCTTCAGGCGCGCTCGGCGCTCTGGTCGCCCTGATCGGTGTCGCAATGCCCTCTTTTCTGATCATTACCGCCGTGGCAATGGGATTTTCCCACCTGCCGATGGACAACATTTACGTACAGGGCGCTTTTATCGGCGTGCGGAGCGCACTCGGCGGACTGGTTCTCGCGGCGCTGCTGCGCACATGGAAGAAGATGATGACGGACTGGTTTGCCTATGTGATTGCGTTCGGCTGTTTCGGGGGCGTCATTTTCGGCAGTCTGAACCCCGCGTGGCTTCTTCTGGGAGCGATGGCGGCGGGAATCGTTTACCTCAAATTCACATGCAGGAAGATCACGGAAGCGGATCTTGCGGAAGGGAATAAGCAGGCATGATGAACATTCTCCATATTTTTCTGCTGTTCTGCTATTTCGGTTTCCTCTGCTTCGGCGGGGGGAACGCTCTGACTCCGCTTTATATCGACCATCTGGTCAATGAACAGCACTGGATGACACTGCAGGAGTTCGGAGACCTGACTGCGATTTCCCAGATGACGCCGGGTCCGATCGGCGTGAACGCCGCTACTTTTTTCGGATTCCGGCGCGGCGGCATCCCCGGTGCGTTCGTGGCGACAATCGGGCTTCTGGTACCGTCATATTTTCTGGTGATTCTCGCTTTGCGCTCTCTGAAACGCTGGGAAAAAAGTTTTCTTGTGCAGGGAATCATGACGGGAATCCATCCGGCAACGACGGGCATGATTCTGGCGGCGCTCCTGATTTTCATGCAGATGTCCGTTTTCAGTACGGAGATTCCATGGGGATATTGGTTCGGAATTGTCGGAAATGCGCCTGAAACGGCATTCTTCATACGCCCGCTTGCCGTGGCGATTTTCGGTGCGGCGACCTGGCTGCTTTACAAAGGCGGAATTTCGATTATGAGCGTGATTTTCGGTTCCGCCGCCATCGGAGCGCTTGGAGCCGCCGCCGGGCTTTCCTGAACGGTCACAGGACTTTGGAAAAGAAATCGCGCAGACGCGGATTCGCCGGATTGTCGAAAAAGTGATCCGGAGTCCCTTCTTCCACGATTTTTCCCTGATCCATGAACATGACACGGGTTGCAATTTCGCGGGCAAATCCGATTTCATGTGTGACCACCACCATTGTCATGCCTTCCTCTGCAAGGTCTTTCATAAGCGAAAGCACTTCGCCGACCATTTCCGGGTCAAGGGCGGAAGTCGGTTCGTCGAACAGGATTGCATCGGGATTCATTGCAAGGGAGCGTATGATTGCGATACGCTGTTTCTGCCCGCCGGAGAGCTGCTGAGGATAGGCGCTGCGTTTCTCGTAAAGCCCGATCCGTTTCAGCAGGGCATCGGCTTTTGCAATGGCTTCCGTTTTACTGAAACGCCCGGTTTTTACGGGAGCCAGAGTAATGTTTTCAAGAATGGTCAGGTGCGGAAACAGATTGAAGTGCTGGAAGACCATGCCGACCTGCTGCCGGAACCGGTTGATGTCGGCATGCGGTCTGTTGATCTGTTTTCCCTTGAACCAGATTTCGCCGGAGGTCGGTTCTTCGAGCAGATTCAGGCATCGGAGAAATGTGCTTTTGCCGGAACCGGAAGGTCCGACGATGAAAACCACTTCGCCACGGTGAATTTCCGTGGAAACATCATGTACCGCATGAAGTGAGTTGAAACGTTTAACAAGGTTCCTTACTCGGAAGACAGGCTGGGAAAGATTGGCTTTATTCATTGTTTTTCAACCTCCGTTCCAGTTTGCCCAGCAGAAAGCTGAACAGCATGACGACTGCAAGATAAATCATTGCGACGGCGATCAGCGGCATGAATGCCGTGTAAGTCTGGCTCCGGATGATGTCTCCGGCTTTTGTCAGGTCCTGAAGTGCGATATAACCGGATACACTGGTCTCTTTCAGGAGCACGATAAATTCGTTTCCGAGGGCGGGAAGCACATTCTTGAACGCCTGCGGCAGAATAATGTAAACCATGGTTTGCAGATAGCTCAAACCGAGACTGCGCCCCGCTTCAAACTGCCCTTTGTCGATGGACATGATTCCGCTGCGAATGATCTCCGCCACATAGGCGCCGGAATTTACGCCGAAAGCAACGATCGCAACCAGTACTTTGCTGACATTGACCGACCCGAAGATCACAAAATAGATGATCAGCAGTTGAACGACAACCGGAGTTCCCCGGATCACAGTCAGGTAGATTTTGCAGAGCAAATTCAGAAAACGCAGTTTGCCGGTCTTGTCATGCGTGGAACGGATTATCGCAACAGCAAAACCGAGAAGAATGCCGAGCAGTACCGCGAAAAATGCGATTTCGAGCGTTACCAGAAAACCGTCGCTGAGATATTTCCAGCGGTCGTCCTTGATGAAGTTGATGTAAAAAGAGTCGCAGAAATCTGCCCGTGACCCCCGAAACCAGTTGATGATGCTCTGCATGACTACGCCTCAAAAGGAATCATTTGATATATTTCGCCT
>DXVA01000368.1 GCA_019408975.1 Lentisphaeria bacterium
GAATTCGACATCAACTGGAACGAGGGAATCTCCCGCGTCGGCTCCATTATCGATGTCGGCAGTGATCTCGGACTGATCGAAAAACGCGGTTCATGGTTTGCATTCGACGGGGAACAGCTCGCGCAGGGGCGCGAAGCAGTAAAAGCGCTCCTTCAGGAAAATCATGAACTTGAGGAAAAGATTCTGGCAAAAATCAAGGCTGTGCTTGCCGAGCGTAAAGCGGCGGCGCAGGGAACGGGCAAGCCTGATGTCATTGCACAGGAAACCGTTACGGCGGCAGCTCCCGCACCTGCCGCGGAACCTGAAGCATAATTCTTTTGTCTCTGGTTGATATCCCGTCTTATGGACGGGATATTTGTATTTTTGATAAAAGAGGGGTTTTCGTGAGATATTCCGCAGGGAAAAATTGGTTCGTCTTTGCTTCCGCCGTGCTGGGATTTCTGGGGACGGCATTGCCGCTGTCCGCCCAGATGAATCTCGGAACGGATGTGTTTACGGCTGTCATGGAAAGTGAATCGCGTGATAAAAAAGCCGGAGACCGGGCTTTTGCCGCCAAAGATTATGCCGTTGCAGCAAGCTTTTACGGCAAATACCTGGAAGACGCCAGAAAAGCCGGAAGCTTGGAGAATACGCGGGATGCCTATGAACGTCTGCTGGATGCGCTTGTCCTCGGGCGGATGCCGGATCTTGCGGAGAAGACTTTGCAGGATTACGAGACCGCATTTCCCGGAGCCAATCCGCTCTCCCTCACCATGTGGCGCGGCGATATCCTGTCTCAGCGGGGACGCTATGCCGAAGCACAGAAAATTTATGAACGGATTCTTCCTGCGCTGGCTTCCAAAGATCCGCGCCGCATGAGGACTCTGTTTTCCTACGGTTTTGTGCTGGAGCGGCTGAAAGCCTATAAATCCGCCGCAAAAGTCTATAACATTCTTTACCGGCAGATGGGGGCGTCGGCATTGGGGAAGCTGGCGTTTGAACGCTGCGTGCTCTGTACCGCGGCTGCCGGAGAGCCCCGGCAGGCACTGGACCTTCTGCTCTCTTATCCGTCGAATTCGGACTCGAAAGATTTTGCGGCATACCGTCTGCTGAATGCCTACATTCTGCTGAAAGCAGAAGGCGTGGACGCCGCTTCCGGTGCATGGCAGGCACTGCTGCGCGACCTGAAAGGGGAGCGTGAACCGCTGACTTACCTGATTGCATCTTCCTATGGCGATGCTTTTGCCGTCACGAAGAATTATGCGCTTGCTCTGGATTCCTACCGCGCCGCATTCCATGCCGCCGCAGACAAACAGGAGGCGTTCGATACGCTGGAGCGGATCATTCAGGTATTTTCAAGGATCGGCGACAGGAAAAAAGCTGCGGAGCTTGCAGTGAGACAACTGGAACTGTTCAAGAATTCACTGGTCAGCACCGACACAAAACTCAATACGGCGCGTCTGCTGGAGGACTCCGGCAATACGCAAGGCGCGCTCCAGCTTTATGAATCCGTTTATTCCAACATCAATTCACCGCCTGAAAAGAAGCGGGAGGCATTGCGCCGGTATGCCATGCTTCAAGGTGCGGCAAACCGCTTCGGGGAAGCGGAGAAACTGATCCGGTCTTATTACAGAGGCGGAACGGAGGCGGATGGCGAGTTCCTGATCGGCGAGGTGCTGGTCGCACACGGAAAAGTGGATCGGTATATTGCCGTTTACCGGGGAATTGCAAAGAAATGGCCCGCATTGGCTCCCCGGGCGCTTTACCTTGCAGCATCCGCCGCGCTTGACGCGAAGGAGGCGGACAAAACCATCGCGCTGGTGAATGAATTGAAAAAACTGGATTTGCCGGAACCGGAAAAGACCAATATCCTTTTCATGGAGGCTTCCGCCGATGAGGAAAAGGGGTTGCTGAAAGATGCGCGGGAACTGTATAAAAAATTCCTGTCGGCAGCGAAGAAGGAGAATGGACTTGTGCCGCAGGCGCTTTACAGCGCGGCGTCTCTGGCTTTTTCGTCGAAAGAACCGGCGGAGGCTGTCACGATGTATTCGCGGATTGTCCGCGAGTATCCGAAAGATTCTCTGGCGCCGCGTGCCGCGTTCTGGCTGATTCATGTATATTACAGCATGGGGGATGAAATTGCGGCGGAGCGGGAAACATGGCTTCTTGCGGAGCGCCATCCCAATTCCGAGTATGCGGTCAATGCGATTTTCCGCCTGGCGTCTCATTATGCGGACGCAGGCTCGTCGTCGCGTGCTGAAGCGGCTCTTGACAAACTGATGAAAAATGATAAATTCCCGCAGATTCAGGCACGCGCCATTTTTGAGAAGGCTCTTCAGAATTATAAGAATAAGGAATCCAATGCGGCGCTCAAACTGCTGAACGAGCTTTATGAACGTTTTCCCGAAACGAATTGTATCGGAGACGCTTATTATCTGCATGGGGACATTCTGCGCGAAGACGGTAATTTTTCCGCGGCGATTCCTTATTATACGAAAGCGGCGGAGACTCTGCCCGGTTCCATCATCGAATGTGCGGCTCTGGGGTCGATCGGCGACTGCATGTTTGCGCTCGCCACCTCCGAAAGCAGCCGTTCCAGGGAAGACCTTGAGGCAGCGGTATCGTATTACAGGAAACTTCTCCGGCAGGAGAATTGCCCGCCACAGCTTCAGATGATGGCCGTCTACAAGATCGGGCGGTGCATCGGGATGCTCGGAAACGAGGAATCGGCGGCGGATTATTACAAACAGCTGCTCTATAAGCTCCCTGCCGCCGAAGTGGATCTCCGCCCGGTGGAAACGGTATGGTGCGTAAAGGCAGCGGAGGCGCTCTTCGATATTGCGGTTCATAATCCTTTGCGCCCGACAATTGAAGACGCGAAATTTGCTCTGCACTGGCTTCTGGACGCCGGACTGATTGACCGCAGGACGGCGGAGGAGCGTTTTGAAAAACTGAAACAACGGAAATTCAATCCATAACTGGAGGTGTTGAAATGCTGTATTGGAACATGATCGTATCCGGCGGGCCTGTAATGTGGCTGATTGTACTGTGCAGTCTGCTGGCGCTCTATATTTTCATCGGGAAATGGTTTCAGTTTCACCGGGCGCAGGTGAATGTCCAGGAACTGATCAGCGGGCTTGTCAATGTTCTGCGACGGGATGGAATGATCGAGGCGATCACTCTCTGCGACAATACTCCCGGGCCCGTTGCCCGGATTCTGACCGCGGCGATTCAGGCGTATCAGAATGACGATGATATCCGCCAGGCGATTGACGATGCTGCTCTGGTTGAGCTGCCGCGCCTGGAGAGCCGGATGAATATTCTTGCCACAATTTCCAAAGTCGCGCCGATGCTCGGACTGCTTGGAACCGTGGTAGGCATGGCGGAAACATTCATCGCCATGCAGATGAAACAGGGGATTTCTCTGACACTGGGCGATCTTTCCGGCGGCATCAGCATTGCTCTGACGACAACTGCCGCGGGATTGTGCGTTGCAATTCCCAGTTTGATCGCCTATAATTATCTTGTCAGCCGTGTCGAGGCGTTCTGTGTCGATATGGAGAAAGCGTCTTCCGAGATCATCTACTTCTTCAAGCATCACCGGGAGGGCAGGGACACCGATGAAAATTAATATTACGCCGAGGATCAAACCGCGTGTCAGGATCATCAGCGGATTTCCTGAACTGCTCCCGTTCGTGAGCGTGTTTTTTCTGCTGATCATCTTTTTCATGATGGGCAGTTCCTTTGTCCCCGTGTCAGGGATTCCGGTAAATCTGCCGACGGCGAAAGTCGTGGGAACATACAGCGTCAAGAAATATATCGTGACGGTTGACAGGGAGGGCAATATTTACTTCAACGACCTGATTGTGGAAAATCTGAATCAGCTGAAAAGCAGGCTCCTGAGCGATGTCGCGGGGCAGGGGGAGAACGGCGCAATCGTGATCCGGGCGGATATGGATACGCAGTATGGGACCGTTGCCCGGATCATGTCTCTTGCCGATGAATTGAAGATCAATGTCTTTCTGCTTGCCCGCCCGTCGAACTCCGGCAGGCAGACCAACTTTCTGGATAACTGAATATGGACCGTCCCTCCGCATTGCAGATGAAACAGAAAAGGAACCTGCCTCTCCATGCGCTCTTTCTGATTGGAGCTGTTGCGATTGGGTTGCATGCGCTTCTGCTGTTTCTTTTCAAACCGATTCAGACGGATTCCCGTGTTTTGCGTACCGGTTCGCATTATACCGTGATCTGCAAGCCGGAGGAACTGGCGGGAAAAGATATTCATCGGTTGAACTACTGGCTGAAATATACGGAACCGGAAACCTTTGTCAAACCGAGTGACGAACATGGTTTCAGTATGGTCCGCGGAATGCGTTACTATGATTTTCTGCAACCGGCGAAAGCGGCTCCGGAGCTGTTCCGGCGTGCATCGGGAACTTATGGCGGGGATAAGCTGTCTGAGCC
>DXVA01000369.1:0-2517 GCA_019408975.1 Lentisphaeria bacterium
CCGCAGGCGAAATCCCCGATACCCCGTGTGCTCTGCACCGGGGTTGTTCATTTTACCTCTGCTTCAAATTATAAATAAATTGGAGCTTCTGTCAATAGCCTTTCCAAGAGAAAAGTAAAATATATTGCCAAAATTTTATGCAAAATAATACATTATCGGATTATAAGCGTTTTACTGCAAGCCATGCACCTCAGAAACTCCGACAGGAAAAAGTGGTTCAAAGCATTTCCAAAAAGCTTGAAGACATGATCAGGATGGTTAAACCTTTCTCTTCGGACAGCAGGTTTCTCACCGGAAGAATGATACTGTGCCGAAGAGGTTCATAGCAGGAAGAGAAACATGGAACATATCCGTTGGCTCCGGAATTCTGGCTGATGATCTTTCTGAAAAATATTTTTCCATTTTTTTGAATTCCCTATTGACAAAAAGAAAAATCCGGATATAATTTAAAGTAACGGGAACGTTCCCGTAAAAGATGAATACCGGGAAATGGAAAATGGAAAAAAAGAAAAGAGTGACGCTTGTTGACCTTGCCGCCTGCTGCGGTCTTTCGAAGACAGCCGTAGGTGCGATCCTGAGCCATGATCCGAAATACAAGGTTTCCCCGGAAACAAAGAATATGGTTCTGGCGCTTGCCAAAAAGATGGATTACAAGCCGAATCTCGCGGCGAAAGCCTTGGTTTCCAGGAAGCATTATACGGTGGGAATGCTCTTCTACTCCGTGAAAGACCGCTGTTACAGCGAGATCATGGCGGCGGCGCAGCAGAAACTTGCGGAACGAGGCTATGCCAGTCTGTTCGCCTTCTGGGAGGATTCGGATTTCATAAGCGCTTTCAATATGCTGGCGGATCACGGCGTGGACGGAATCATCACCAACGCTCCGGAAGAGCTTGCGCAGACACTGCCGGCGGACATGCCCGTGGTTCTTTACGGATTCAGCAGCCGGACGCGCGACGCTGTTCTGGTAGACCGGCGCAGCGCGATCCGGAAGGTTCTGGATTACCTTTATGACAGCGGGCACCGTGATTTCGGTTATCTGTGCAATTCGGCGCCGGAACCCCGTTATCAGGCATTTCTGGATTTCCTGCACGCAAAACGCCTGCGGGTGCATCGGGAGTGGATCAAGCCGACTCCCAATGACATCGATGCCAGGGAAGCGGCAATGAAGGAGATTCTCGCCTGCCGGAGCTATCCGACCGCGATTATTGTCCAGAACGATGTGACCGCCATGGCAGCCATGGCGATTGCCGTGAATGCCGGAGTGAAAGTGCCGGAACAGATTTCTTTTGTCGGATTCGATAACATTCTGGAGAGCCGCTATGCCGTTCCCGCGCTGACGACTCTCGACATCAGGATCGATGAGACCGCTGTACATCTGGTCGATCTCCTGATGAAACGGATCAAGAATCCGAAGATGCAGGTGATGAGTTACCGGATTGAGCCTGAACTGATACTGCGCAAATCATGTATCGCCCTGAAGACATCGGATGTTGTATCAAAACAATAAAATGGAGGAAAAATATGTTTTTCAAGCAATGCCGGAAGTTTTCTGTAAACTGCAATTTCAGACCGCTGTTCGGAGCGGTCTCCCCGAAGGATTGCAGGCGGTTCACACTCTGCCGCAGATTCCATTGTCCCGCAGTTCCTGCTTCAAGGAGAAATGCGGGATATTTTACCCTTATAGAACTTCTTGTTGTAATTGCGATCATCACGATTCTGGCGGGATTGCTTTTGCCTGCCTTGAATCAGGCGAGGGAAAAAGCCCGGGAGATTTCCTGCAGAAACAACCTGAAAAATATCGGTCTTGCATCCATCTCCTACTGCGATGACAACAATGGTTATTTCACGAGTGCGGGACCCGGGCGCACCGCCGGAATGGGATTGTTTGTCCTGACTCTGGCTCCGTATCTGGGGCGTCCGGAGATGGCGCCGGCGAGTTATGAGCAGATTGATCAGAGCCGTGCGTTGAAAGGCGGTATGCCGAAAGTATTCAGTTGCCCTTCCGCCGGACAGCCGTATGCGGTGGATGTTGAGGCAGCGGGAGTTCCGCGTCTTGCCGGAATCGCTTACGGTATGAGCTGTTCGGTTGCAATGACGCTGAACAAGACATCGGGAGCCGGGCTCTATGCCCGCAAAATGAATGAGGTGAAGAAACCGTCCCGTCTGTTTGTGTTTGCCGATCAGGGGCAGTTCTACAATGTCGGTGTCATGGGATATTCCGGAAGCACCGTCTATGCGATATCTCCGATGGAAATCAACTATCCGGGGATCATCAACTGCAACTTCACCCGTCCGAATGTGCTGTACCGCGGAAGCGACATTGTCACGGAAAGTTCGATCCCGGGGTATGGCGAGGCTCTGGCGCTGACAGTCAAAGACCGCATGATTCCGGTCAACGGAAATTTGAAATATTCTCCGATTTTCCGTCATGCGGGATATGCGAATTTTGTAATGGCTGACGGTCATGCGGAAAAGATAAGAGCCGGACATATCACTTATGATAATGTTGCCGTAAGA
>DXVA01000369.1:2527-4433 GCA_019408975.1 Lentisphaeria bacterium
GCCGTAAGAACGGCGCAATAACAGACAGGCATACCGCATCATCAAGTGAAATATTTTTCTGTTTTTTTTGAAATCCCTATTGACAAAAAGAAAATTTTTATTATAATTAAAGATAACGGGAACGTTCCCGTTAAATCAAACACTTGGAGTATTTGATTATGGAAAAGGAGAGAAAAGTGACATCTGCCGGTGGTGCCGTCTGCTGCGGTATGTTCCGAACGGGCATCGCCTCCGTCTCATGCCGTGAACAAAAACGGCATCTGCTGCTGCCGGGAAGAATACTGCGGAGACCGGAAGATTTTTCCGCCGTTTCATGCGACACCGGATTTCCTGTCCGGAGGGACATTACAGGATATTTCACTCTGATCGAGCTCCTTATGAGGAAAAATTGTAAAAGTGGTATTTCATTCCGTCAGCAGCAGGACAGGGTAAAACGTTTCCATTCCCCTGATCTTATTTCTTCTTTCTTCCTTCGATTGTTCAATTGTTTTCCTGTTCAATTGTTCAAATGTTTCCCGGTTTCTTCCAACTTCAGAGTTCCCTGTTCTTCAGTTCTTCCTTCGAGGGTGAAAATGCGAATTTTCACCCTTATAGAGCTCCTCGTTGTGATTGCGATCATCGCCATTCTTGCCGGTCTGATGCTTCCCGCGTTGAACAGGGCGCGGGAAAACGCCCGCGCAATTTCATGCGTCAATAATCTGAAATCGCTCGGAACGGCTCTTTCGTTGTATTCTGATGATTACGGCGGGTATTATCCGGCAATCGGCAGGCAAAAGTTCTCCCTGCCGCCGTGGTCTTATACTCTCGGATTGTATGTAGGTAAGAAAACTGCCGATGCGACGGATTCCCAAAGTGATGTGCTTCAAGCCATTTACAAGGCGGGCGGACTCAGCAAGGCGATGGGATGCCCGAGCGCACCGCAACAGCCTGTGGCGCCGTCGGCAGCCAACGGCACCTGCGGAACCGGGCTGGCATACGGCATGTCTCCGGTTGTGGGCGCCTACTATACCGGGGATTATTCCGGCCTGCACGCTTCAGTTCAGAAACCTGTGCGTTATGTGAAGAATACAACCTTGAAACATGCCTCCAGACTGATCGCATTTGCCGATCAGGCGCAATACAAAGGTTTGTCTCCCTCCATTCAGTATTACGGGTGGGACAACCCGAATTTGCAGGCAAGCGGCGAGCTGACCTATCCGGGATTTGCCGGTGCAATCTTCAAATACCCTCTGGCATCGGCCTACACTGTTTACAGCAACAACTATCTGCAGGAAGACAGACCTTATGATTTTGTTTATGCCATGCAGGTCAAGGACAACAGTATTCCGGTGACGAACACCCATAAATACATGCCGGTGAATCGCCACAACAGCAGCGCCAACTACACCATGGCGGACGGGCATGTGGAAAAAATCCGGGCAGGAGGCCTCCGCAATTATCATGTTTCGCCTCATGTCCGCTGATGTGAAATTTCAATTTTAATATAGAACAGGAACAATCTCATGAAGAAAATCAGAATCATCCTCAGCACACTTCTGTGCGCTGCCGCCGCGGCAGGCTTTGCCGTCGAACCTTATGTTTTCCCGACGCCTCCGCGTCTGCCCGGACAGAAGAATGTGCTTGGTTTGCGTGCCGAGCCGATCAGAAACATCCGTGTCGCATTCATCGGCACCGGCAATCGCGGCGGGAATGCGTTGAAGCGTTTTTCCAATTTCCCGGACAATGTGACCATCAAAGTCGCCTGCGATCTTTATCAGGAGAAACTTGACAGGATCAAAAAGATGCTCGCCGCCAAAAAGTATCCCTACAAAGTCGATTATTACAACGGCAGGGACGACTGGAAGAAAATCTGTGAACGCGATGACATTGATCTTGTCTATGTCACGACGGGGGCAGGCCTGCACAC
>DXVA01000037.1:0-9667 GCA_019408975.1 Lentisphaeria bacterium
GACTTCATGCTCTCCGCAGAGAATTTTTTTCACGGAGAAAACACTTTTCCCCTTTCCGTCAAGATTCACTTTTGCGGAAATCCCCCTGAGAGACGCCAATGCAGTATCTCCGCCGGCGAATGTGAGTTCCGGCAGAGTCATGCCGATCCTGAGCGCCGCCGGAGTGCCGCCGAGTTCAAGACGGAACTGCTTCGCCGCAAGTGAAAACGCGTCTTTGCTGATTTTCGCCTCCGGCACCTGAATCATGCCGGAAACCTGAATATCGTTCCGGAAAGTCAGCCTGACATGATTTTCGTTTTCCTGAAGAACCGGAAAAACGAGCCGGATTCCATTGAAAAGAATTTCCTGTGTCCTGATTTCGCGGGGCAGAGGGCGCAGCGTGAACTCCAAGGCTTTCTCCCGGTTGCGCTTCAGGACGAACTGCCCGGAAAAATCTCCGCTTTTTTCCCCGCCGATATTGACCGAACAGGTTCCGCTGACGCCTTTCTCGCGTTCCAGTTCATTGCGGACCGAGAACTGTTTCAGCGCATAGGTGATGCCGCCGATCGTCGTATGGAGCCTTCCGCTGTATCTGATGTCTGCGATGCCGTCCTGATAGGAAATCCGGGTTCCGGCGGAACCTTTTATCGTATATGCCCCGTAAGAGCAGCTGAGATCCTGAATCTTCAATCGGCTTTCCAGCTTTTCCAGATGCATGTCGCGGAGATTCCATGTGAAGTCGCCCGTCAGCTCAAACCGCCCGTCCGCCGATGATGGCGAGATCATATTCCGCAGCATCTGCGGCAGAGTTCCCGGCTGAAGATTTACATCCGCCGTTCCGTAAACGATTCCTTTGTGCAGGTCGGCGGTGCCGCTTAACTTTGCCTGATTGCCTGCGGAAAGGAAAATCTGCATGGCGTAGTTTACGTTCGCCCAGCCGGATTTTTCCGATTGCGTGACGGCAGCCATGAAAGGAACCAGCAGGAAATCTTTTCCGTGAAGGAGAATCAGATTGCCGTTCAGGTCGATTTTCCTGATTCGCAGAGGAAGGTCGAAAAACGGCGCTTCCAGAGGTTTTTCCGCCTGTTTTGCGGCACTTCCGGCAATTTTGAACAGATGTCTCAGCGGGATATCCACTTTGCCGTCTTTCAAAGTCAGCGGCAGATTCACATTGTAGAGCGAGACGGAGTCCAGAGTCCCGGTTATCAGCCTGTGCGGGGCATAGGTTACGCCCAGGCTGCCGAGCAGCATCCGTTTGCCGGGAGTGAAAGTGCTGTCTTCGGGAAAACGTGCGCTGAGCCCGATCATGCTGCGTCCCAGTCCCAGCTCACGGAGCTCCACGTCCATTCCGCCTTTTTCGATATAACTTTTGAGGATGCGGTTGGAAACGGCTTCCAGAATCCTCGGCAGGAACAGCAGGAACAACGGAATCAGGAGAATCAGAATCCGGCAGATTTTCCATAAGGTTTTCCGGCGGGGACGCTTCGGCATATCCGCATCGGCTGCATTCTTTTCCTGTTCCGGCGCATTGTTCATCGGATCAGCCTCCTGACCGTGCCGTATTCAATAGTCCTGACCGGCTGAAAGGCGTGGAGCTGATCTTCACGCCAGCAGAGCTGTCCATGTTCGTTGCGCCCGAAACAGCCGCGCGCAAAGTCCTCGGCTGCCTGCGGATATACGATCCAGTCGCCCTGTTCTTTCAAGCGCTCCTGATTTTCCGCGGCGATGATGGACAGCAGGTCTTTATTCGCTCCGTGCTGATGTGCGTTTTTGCGGGCGGCGAAGACTGCACGGAGTTCATCAAGGGAGTGCCCCATCAGGTCTGTCGGGCACGGCTCCGAGATACCGAGCAGAGGCCCGGAATCCATTTCGGATGCGCCGGGCGTGTAGGGCTGGACGAGGATCACGCTGCTGCGCAGAGAGGCTGCACCGGAAAGAATTGCAAGTTCGATCGGGACGCTGTGGAGCCCGACCAGATAACGGCGTCCGTCTTTCATGACCGTGAGGTCGCCCGGATGCACGTTCAGGCAGGGGAAATCGCTGACGATATTAGTCAGCGGGACAAAACCGGCGAGGAGCCCGAAATCAATTTTATAAGGCGCAATCATGGCGCGGAGCTGATCGGTCCAGAGGTCGCGGACATGGCGCGCTTCGGGGGTTGCCAGCGTAACTTTTTCCTGTCCATGGGCGCGGTAGAACTCGAAAATGCTGTGCTCAAGAAGCGGGAGCCCGTATTTTTCCGCGATTTCCCGCGCCCTGCTTGTGCGCGGGCGGTCCGTCACGATGAGAGCCGGATGCCATGCGGACCTGGCGCCGAGACGCCTGTTATGTTCCAGAAGTTTTTCCGCATTTGTCCCGCTTCCGCTTAAAAAAATGGCCGCCGAGGGCTTTTTTGATGAATCTTTTAAAAAAACATTGACCATTAGAGATACTTTCGATTTGATTTTACACTAAACATGTCATAGAATATATGGTTAATTAAAAAAATCAAATTTCAATCACAGGATATTTTACGATGAAAGCGACTTTTTTTTGTCTGTTGACGATGTTTTTCGGACTGTCCGCCGTTTCTGCTGAAACAGCGGCTGTGAACGCCGGGGAAAAAGCGGCGCCCGCAGAAAGCGAAGTGAAGGCGGTAAAACCGGATGAGAAGAAAGCCTCTGCCGAAACGGACGTGAAAGCGGAGAAGCTTGCCGGAACGTGCGGGGTAAAGGATAAGGAACCGTCCGAAGCGGAACTTGCCAAAACCGTTACGGTGGAGCGGGTTTCCGCGCCTTCCGGCATCAAATACAAAAAGGGAAAGCGGATTCCGGACTTGATTCTGACTGCCGATTACCAAAGCCCTGTGATTCTTGCCGAGCTTGCGCGCAAGGATTCAAATGTGATGTATATTCTTCTGCCGACGGAATATTCCCCGGAGCAGAAAATCATGGTTTACCCTCCGAACAAAGCGGATGCTTTCGAGGTGAAAGAGGAGATGCTTTCCAGATTCATTGCATTTGTCAATCCCAGACGCGTGATTTTCCTCGGCGGCGTGGAAGTGGTTCCCGCGAAATACCGTCTTGCCGTTGATTCCTCCTGCGAACGTGCCGAGGTCGAAGACCTGAACTGGAACATCAATGCGATCATTCTCGGTAATCTGCTGATGGACCGCGGGATGCAGAAGAAATTCAGAGATGCGTTCAGAAATCATCCTGTGCCGGGAAAATCCGAATTCAGGGAGGATAAGGCGAACGGCACTGTGACCGTGGAAGAAAAGAAGTAACGAGTGAGTGGAGAATAAAAGATGCTGATTATTTACAAACTAGCCAGAAATACCTTTATTGAGTGCATCCGTGAGCCGATTTACTTTCTGATGCTTGCCAGTGCGTTGATTATGATCGGGCTGTTTCCGACGGCGGCGATGTTTGTGTTCCGCGAACAGATCAAGCTGGTGGTGGACAGTTCCATGGCGACGACTCTTGTTTTCAGCCTTGTCGTGGCGGTGGTCTGCGCCGCACACACGATCAGCCGCGAGATGAAGAACGGAACGGTTCTCCTGCTGATGTCCAAGCCTGTGACGCGCGGTTCTTTTGTGCTGGGCAAAATCCTCGGCATCATGGCTGCGATCACCGTCTTCGTTTTTCTCTGCAACGCGGCTTCCCTGATGTCCGTCCTGATCGCCAAGGATCAGTTCCGCCTGGATTATACGGCGATGGGGCTTTATTATGCGGCGATTGCGATATCCGCGATTTACGGCGCGCTCCGCAATTTCTTCAACCAGAAATCTTTTACGGCAAACTCCCTGATCGCCCTGCTGATCCTGATTCCTGTCCTTGCGGCGGTTTTCTATTTTGTCCGCATCAGCGGCTACCATTCTCATGACATGATTGACCCGGAGGAGTTCATCGAAGCGAAGCATTTGATTCCGGCTCTGCTTCTGCTGTTCCCGGCTGTCTGGACGATGGGGGCGATCACGGCGGCGCTTTCGACACGTCTTGAGCTGGTTTCAAATCTGACGGTCTGCACTGTGATTTTCATGCTCGGGCTGGTGTCGAAATACTTTGTGACGCAGTGGCTCGGAACGGGGCTTCTTGCTGATTTCGTGAGGACTCTGCTTCCGAACTGGCAGTATTTCTGGATGGCGGATGCCCTGGCAAGCCGGCAGGTGATTCCTTTCACCTATCTGCTGTGGGCGCTGGTATATGTCTTTTTTTATATCGGGTTCTGGACCCTTTGGGCGATGGCGCTGTTCAATGAACGCGAAATCGCGAAGGATTCCCGTTGAGAGACGGAACTTTTTCCTGTCCCGCGTGTCTATTGAAACATCTGATATTTTTGAGCCGCTTCCGGGGAGCCGATGACTATTTCAGCAGAACATCTTTGTAAGTATTATGGAAACAAGATATCCGTTGAGGATATGAGTTTTTCTCTTGGCGAACATACTGTGCTCGGTTTCATCGGCCCCAATGGAGCCGGCAAGACCACGACCATGCGGATGCTCTGCGGAATCATGCCGCCTTCTTCGGGGGATGTGCGGATCGACGGTGCAAGTATTCTGGATGATCCTGTTGCGTCAAAACTGAAGATCGGCTACCTGCCGGAAAATGCGCCGCTTCATGGAAGTATGACGGTTCGTTCCTTTCTTGTTTACTGCGGGCGTATGCGCGGGCTTTGCGGAAGAAAACTGACGGATGCTGTCGGTGCCTCGATTGAGAAGTGCGCTCTGGAATCGGTGGAGTCCGAGGAGATCGAGTCGCTTTCCAAGGGGTTCAAACGGCGGGTTTGTCTGGCGCAGGCGATCATGCATTCTCCCGAAGTGCTTGTGATGGATGAGCCGACGGACGGGCTTGATCCGAATCAGGAGCGTGAAATCCGATCTCTGATCCGCAGTATGCGGGAACACAGCGCCATCATTGTTTCGACTCATATTCTGGAAGAGGTTGACGCCGTGTGCGACCGTGTGCTGACGATCTGTGCCGGGCGCAAGGTGTTCGACGGGACGGTAGCCGAGTTTCGCGCACTGACTCCGTCCGGGCGCCTGGACGATGTGTTTGCCATGCTTTCCGGAGGGACCCCGTCATGATGTTTTCCATCAGAAAGATCCGTGCCGTCTGGCAGAGAGAGTTCCTGACGGAGGCTGCGTCTCCGACCGCCTGGGTGTTTCTCGTGATTTTTCTCGAACTTTCCGCATTCCTGACTTTCATCATGAGCGGCGTGTTTTCCTACGGGCAGGCGGATCTGTCGCCGTTCTTCGAGTGGTTCCCATGGCTGTTTCTGTTCATTATCCCCGCGCTGGGAATGCCGCTGTGGTCCGAGGAGCGCAAGACCGGCTCCTTCGAACTTTCCCTTTCGTTTCCCGTGACTTTATGGGAACTTGCATTCGGAAAATTCCTTGCAGGCATGACATTGCTTCTGATTGCGCTTCTGCTGACCGTTTCCGTGCCTCTGACGGCGCTTTATCTCGGACAACCTGATTTCGGCGCGATTGTGTGTGGTTACTTCGGAGCGATGCTGCTGGGGGCGGTCTATCTTTCGGTTTCCTGTTTCTGTTCTGCGCTTTCCAAAAGCCAGACTGCAAGTTTTCTCTTTTCGCTGGTGATTTGCGCGGTATTCATGACAGTCGGACTTCCCGTTGTGCTGGACATCGGACTGCTTTTCCTTCCGGAGTGGCTGGTATCCGTCTTTTCCTATCTGGCGTTCCTCCCTCATTATACTGCGTTCCAGCGTGGATTCATCGATTCCGCGGACGTGGTTTACTGCATCAGCCTGACTCTGTTTTTTCTTTGCCTGACAACTTTTTCTCTGGAGTTTGCGGCATCCGGTACGGGGAATATTTTTGCTCCGGGCGCGCTGCGCGAGGCATCGACGAAGAAAGCGTTCCGCCGTCTTGCCGTGCGGATTGTGCTTTCCTTTTATGCACTGGTCTGCCTGAACCTGATCGGATCGACATTTCAATTGAGATGGGATATGAGTTCCGATGGAGCGTATTCTCTTTCCGGCGAGGCGAAAACCTTTGCTTCCTCGCTGAACGATTCTGCGACACTGCGTTTTTATGCGTCGAAATCAAGTCCGCGTATGCCCGAGTCCATGAAGAAATATGCGGAACGTGTCGAGTGGCTTCTCCGCGACCTCTGTGCGGCGTCCCGCGGCAAGCTGACCCTGCATGTGCTTGATCCCGAACCGGACTCAGAGGACGAGGAGGCGGCATTTCTGGAGGGCATGAAGCCGTTCCAGCTCAATACCGGCGACCGTTTCTATCTCGGGCTTTCCGTATCGAATGCGGACCGCTGCCTTGCCTTGCCTCAGCTTGCGCTCCAGCAGGAGAATCTGCTGGAATATGATGTGGTACGCGCAATTCTGAACGTGACGGCGGAGAAACGACCTGTGATCGGCATTATGAGCGCGCTTCCCGTAACGGGGACGCCGGTCAATCAGGGGCTTCAGCAGTATGACAAAGATAAGCCTGCCGTATTCGAACACCCGTGGTATATCGTCAATGAGCTTTCACGGAATTACAATGTCGTGAAAGTGCCGTTGGATACGGCTGTGATTGAGAATGTCGATGCGCTTCTCGTGATTCATCCCGCCGGAATTCAGGAACGTGCCGTTTATGCGCTGGATCAGTATCTGATGCGCGGCGGGAAAATGGCGGTGTTTCTTGACCCGCGCTCTTTCTACGCCATGATCAAGGTCAAAAATGATTACAGTTATATGGAAAGGATTTCCTCGACTCTGGAACCGCTGACAACGGCATGGGGCGTTTCCTTCAATCCGAATCTGGTGGCGGCGGATATGATCTACTCCTACCGCAAGATACTGCCGGAACGGATGGTCTCCAATCCTGTGGCGATGAATATTTCCGGAGAGGGAATCTCGCGCAGACTGCCGTTGACCTCCTCGCTGAATCTGGTGGAACTCTGGTTTTCCGCCGGGGTCGAAGCTGTGCCGCCGCCCGGAGTGACTGCGGAAACTCTGCTTTCGACTTCGAATGATTCGCAGATGGTCAGTGCCTACGTGGCGGAGCGTCCCGAGCTGATCCTGAAAAACTTCAAGGCTTCCGGCGAGAAGATACCGCTGGGAATCCGTTTGAGCGGGCGTTTCCCGAGTGCGTTTCCGAAAGGGGCGCCCATCGTGTCTCAGGAGCCGCATTTGAAGGAGTCTGCAAAAGAGACCGAGGTCTTCCTGTTCGGGGACAGCGATATGCTGTTCAATGATCTTTGCGTGCGGTCTGTGCGGGATGCTTACGGGCAGAACAATATCGTGCGCCAGAATGACAATATCGCCCTGCTGGAAGGAATCGTTGAGCAGATGACCAGCGCCGGCGGCTGGCTCTCCCGTATTCGCAGCCGCGTTCCGATGAGCCGTCCGCTGACGAAAGTCAACGAGATCAAGGCGCGTGCGGAACTGGTCTACAAATCCCGTATTCTTGCGCTGGAGCGGGATCTGCGCGAATCGCAGGAAAGAGTGCAGGCGATCCGAAACCAGATGAGCAGCGGCAGTAAAGCCGCCCTGACCGCGGAACAGAAAGCGGAGCTCAAAGAGTATTCTTTCAAGAATTCGCAGGTTCGCCGTGAACTGAAAGAGGTCCGCAGGCAGCTGCGTGCGGACATGAACCGGATTGATACGGTTCTGCGGATCGTGAATCTGCTGGTTGTGCCCGGGCTTGTGATTCTCGCGGGACTGGTCTGGTCGTTCTTCCGGTTTTCCAAATGGAGACGTAAAAAATGAACAGAAAATCTTTGTTTCTTTTGCTTTTCTTTGTTTTGCTGACTGTTTTTTCCGTCTATGCGCTCATGGTGCGGGGGCGTTCCGCAAGTTCTTCCACCGGAATCCGTTCGGAGATTCCGAAGTTCAATCCGGAGGAGATTGTCTCGGTCCGGATTGAGTGGCGGACCAATGCCGTGAATCTGGAACGGAAAGACGGCGACTGGAAGATCGCCGAGCGTGGGATGAAAAACGCTTCCGCCGCAAAAGTTTCAAAACTTTTGAATTCACTCTCGGCTTTAAGCGCCGTCAAGAAGCTGGATGATTGCAGCCGCGGGATTCTCGAACGGCTTCGCCTTGTGACGGATGATCCGAAGATCGTGCCGGGAATCACTGTGACTTTAAAAGATGCTTCCGGGAATGAGAAATTCAGGATCATCCTCGGCAAAGGACATTTCGTGAATCCGGAGCCGGGAATGCCTCCGGCGGAAAATGCCGAGGGCCGTTATGTGCGGATCGGGAATGACGTCTACCTGATCGCAAAGGTGTTTGAAGACTGCCACCCGGTTCCGTCCGTATGGATTGAACCGCTGCGGCTGTTCAGCCTGAACAAGGCGCTTTCCATCATCGCCGCGGATTCCGGCAATACCTTGTGGTCGGTGGTCCGCCGGAATACGGCGCATCCTTTTACCGTGGCGTTTCCGCGGAGCGCCAAAGTGGATACCGGAGTGCTTTCTCTGCTGGCGGATATGCTTTCCAAACCGTTCGGCATGGACCTCGCCCCGGAAGATCCTGCAAAACTGGTATTTACCCGGAATGTGCGCTTCCGCTGTGCCGACGGTTTTGATTATTTCCTGAAAGTTGCCCGCATGGACAACCGGGAATATGCCGTAGTGCAGGTGACATACGAACCTGCAAGAGTTGTCGGGCTTCCCGGTGAAACTTCCGATCAGCTGATGAAGCGCAAGGCGCTGCTTCAGAGCCGTCTTGAATTTGAGCGGCGTTATTTCCATAACAATCTCTTTCTGGTTTCGGACAAGGTGAAACTTTATGACCGGATCGGGCAGCTGCCGGTCAAAAAGTAGAAATAGCGGAAGAGCATCTGTTTTTTGGCGGGTTCCGCCAGCTTTATGGAAAAATTTTCTTTTTTTATGAGTCTTGACATAACGTGAAAATGAGCTTATATTATATTTGCCGGTCATGACAAGCAGCATGACCGGCAAATATTTTCTTGAGCAAAATACTGCCAATTATGCCGTTGTTTTGTTTGCAGGAATAGATGAAACCTTATTTTTACAGAACAAATTCCGCTTGAAATGTTCCTGAAATCAAATATATTTTAAGAAAAACAGGTTTTTAAGAAAACCTTTGTGAACTTTTTGAAAACATCTGTGTCCATACCGACCGTGAACCTTGCAGTGTTCCGAAAGGAGGTCCCCCCACCATGGAAAAGAGGTTTATCATCAAGGTTCCGCCGCGTCCCGCGGTGATCCGTGAGCGTTACGCCGGATTCCTCTCCGAGCTGAATCGCTATCTGGATCATTACAAGCAGGGATTTATCGACGGAATGAACGAAAAGTTTGAACTCAATGAGTCCAAGAAGACTCGTCCCGAGGCAAACTGAACATTACGGGAAAAGCCGGACGCCCCCCGATGACGGTCCGGCTTTTTTTATTTCAGATTCAGTACCTTGCGCATGAATTCCTCGCCGTGCATGAATCCGAGTGAACCTTTCGGGGCATCTTTCTCGGAATAGTGCATGACGGAGTCTGCCGCGATGTGCGTTCCGCAAATTGCGACCGGGACCGGTGTGCGGGTGTGTTTCCGCAGATGGAGCGGCACCGGATGATCCGGCAGAATCGCAAAGGTGACGCCTTGCCCTTCCAGAGCTTTCATGACAGGTGCCACAACACGGTCTTCAAATTCTTTGATCGCCTGCATTTTGAGCTTCAGATCACCGAGATGCGAACATTCGTCGATCGCCTCAAGATGCACGTAAACC
>DXVA01000037.1:9677-13322 GCA_019408975.1 Lentisphaeria bacterium
ACGTAAACCATATCATGATTTTCAAGCGCTTTGATTGCAGCCTGTGCCTTGCCTTCATAGTTCGTATCAATGAATCCTGTTGCTCCGGGCACCTTGATGACATCCATTCCGGCACATTTCGCGATTCCGAAAATCACATCGACGGCACTGATGACCGCACCGGTCTTTCCGCTGTATTTTTCGGAGAATGCGGTGAAGTGAGGGCGGTGTCCCGGACTCCACGGCCAGATCATGTTTGCCGGAACGTCGACATTTTCATTCAATGGATGCCGTTTCAGGAATTCCGTAGTTTTCGTGGTCAGGTCATTCAAAAAGGCGACGGTATGCGCCGCCTCCTTCGAATCGTCCAGCGGAGAGAGCCCGAGTTTCGATACGGGTTCATCCTGTGAGGAGTCCGGTTTGAAATAGTTGATGTTCGCGCTGAACTCTTTGCCGTGAAGCACCAGCAGATTTCGGTAGCTGACTCCCGGATGAAAGGTGACTTTTTCTGAACCGAAATGCTTCTGGAGGTCTTCCATGAGCTGTGTTGAGATTTTGTTGTCGATGTGCCCCGAAGAATAGTCTTTGAGGATGCCGTCTTTGACATTGACCAGATTGCAGCGCCATGCGATATCGTCGTCCTTGAGGGCGATTCCCTGGCTTTCCGCCTCGATCGGCCCGCGCCCCGGATAGAATTCCGCGAGACTGTATCCCATGACGGACATGTTTGCCGCATCGGAGGACGTGGGAAAACCGTCCGGCAGGCTGAGGAATGTCCCGGAAGCGCCTTTTGCCGCGATACTGTCCATGAAAGGCGTATCGACGGCTTCGAGCGGCGTTTTCCCGCCGAGTTCCGCCAAAGGTTCATCCGCCATTCCGTCTGCAAGGAATATGATCGCCTTGCCCCTGTACTGATTCTCGCTCATTGGAAACTCCATAAAATTAAAAGGATTCATTGACAAATATGAAATATAGCCTGTGAAGGCGTTTTTTTCAAAATAATTTCAGCCTGCATGATCGTTTTTGTCATAGAATGATCAAGAAAGCCATTGATTTCTGGAAAAGCCCGTTCATATTAATGAGGTATCGTCACCGGAAAATTAATTTTTGAAAGGGTAGCTGAAGCATGTCTGCTGTGAAGCAAATCAAGGTTGGAATCATCGGATGCGGCGTAATCGCCCCGTGTCATATCGGAAGTTATCTCAAGCTTCCGGAAGTCAAGGTCGTTCATCTTTGCGACAAGGTGCCTGCCAAAGCGGAAAAGCTTGCCAGAGAGCATGGGATCGGAAAAGTCTCGCAGGATTACAAAGAGCTGCTGGCGGACCCGGAGGTCGATGCCGTTTCCATCTGCACGGACCATGCGAGCCATTCACAGATTGCCGTCGACGCCTTGAATGCCGGAAAGCATGTGATCTGTGAAAAGTCGCTGGCATCCTCCAAAGAGAAACTGGATGCGATGCTTGAGGCGGCGCGCAGACACCCTGAACTCGTTTTCAGCGGCGTTTTCCAGCACCGTTTCGATCTGGGCTACAATTATGTCCGCAAGATCATTGCCGACGGCGTTTTCGGGACGATGCTGACCGCGAACCTGAATGTGCTCTGCCTGCGCACCAACGAGTATTACAATGCAGACGCCTGGCGCGGAACCTGGGCGGAGGAGGGCGGAGCGGTACTGATCAACCAGTCCATTCATTTCATTGATATGATTTCGTGGCTGATGGGCGGTGTGGAATCCGTCGCCGCCTGCTATGCGAATCTGAATCATCAGGGGGTGATTGAGTGCGAAGACACCGCAGCCGCAGCTCTTGTCTATAAAAACGGCGCACTGGGAACGATCTCCGCAACCTCCGCGAGCCCGATTGCATGGGAGCCCACGATGTCTTTCAACGGCACAGCCGGTTCCATGGATGTGCGCAATGGCGAATTGCTGCGGATTGATTTCAAGGATAAGGCTCTGGAGGAGAAAATCCGTTCTGAATTCAAGGGCATAAAAGAGGAGGGCGAGAGCCTGATCAAGTCGAAGGACTATTACGGATACGGGCATCCCCAGCAGATGGACAATTTCATCAAGGCGATTCGCGAAGGTTCTCCGCTGAAAGTATCCGCGGAGTCCGCGGCGCATGCTCCGGATATCGTTCTTTCCATTTATGAATCCCATAATACGGGAAAGCGCGTCCGGATTACACACTGAAGCAGGCTTTGGCAGTCTGGCGGGCAATAAGAAAAAAACAGGAGCAGGGTGATGCCTTGCTCCTGTTTTTTTGTAACTGCTGATTTGACAGTCCCTTGGAGTTTTGTTCCGCGGGAAATAAAAAAAATGAAAAATTTTTTCAGGAAAAACTTATGCCTGAAGCATCATAATTTTATGAGATGAAACGGAAATACGGGGGAGATCCGGAGGGGAAGCGGGGTTGTAAAAATTCCTTTTTATGATAAATTGAGTATTATTCGGGAGAATAATGGGTTCTTCAAAGGAGGGGGGAATCACAATCTCTGAAAATGATTCGTTGTTTTTGGGAAAAAATCAGATTTGGCGGAACTTATTGAAAGAGGGAATGTCAAAGGAGATGTGAATTTTATGAATGATGATGTAAAAGCTTATGAGGAAAAACTGATCAGAGAGTTCAAGGAAGGGAACAGAGAGCGGTTCGATGAACTGGTCTCCTCCTACGGTCCGAAACTCTATCGGTTTGCTTACGGTCTGCTGGGCAATCATCATGATGCGGAGGAAGTTGTTCAGGATGCGTTTGTGCGTGCTTTTCATGCACTGGACAGTTTTCGGGGCGATGCAAGTTTCGACACCTGGATGCACCGCATTACGATGAACCTTGCGCGAAATAAGTTTCATTGGAACAGAAGACGCGGCGAAGGCATGAAGATCAGCCTTTCCGACCCGGAGAGCAATCCGCTGGACGACAGCGGCAATTACGATCTGGAGCTGCCCGATGAGACTCATTCGCCCGATACGCTGCTTGAAAAAGTGGAGTTGGAAGACAATGTGGTAAAGGGAATCAGGCGTCTGCCGGACAGTTTGCGGGAGGCGATGATTCTGAGGCATTTAAAAGATATGCCGTATGAGCAGATCGCCTCTGTTCTGGAGTGTAAGATCGGAACCGTGAAGTCCAGGATTGCACGCGGAAGAGAACTGCTGCGGGAGTTCCTGATCCATGTGGATTCGGATACCGCTCCGGCAGGAAAAGGGCGCTCGGCTTCGGCGTAGGTAACAAACAGGAATCATAACATGGAGCTGGGGAATGGCTAAGAGCATACCCGACGAAAATCAGTCCGCCAAAGCGGAAAATGTTTGTATTGCACCGGAAAACCTCAGCGCTCTGATCGACGGTGAATACGAACTGACTCCAGAGGAAAGCGAACATCTGAAGCACTGCAAAATATGTTCGGCTCTCCATAAATCATTTCAGGCTGTCGCGGACGCCGTAGGGAAAACTCTGGATTTTGAATGCCCGGAACGTCTTTCCGAGCGTCTGATCCTGGGGGTTCGGGAAAAGCTCGAACAGGAAGAACGCAGGAAGGCTGCCGGCCATCGCCACTTCTGGTCGTGGGCTACGCGGATTGCCGCCATGCTTGTGCTTCTCGGGCTGATCGGATATTTTGCATTCAAGGACGGCGGCGTTGCTTCCGGACGCAAAAAGGCACAGCCTGAGG
>DXVA01000037.1:13332-14738 GCA_019408975.1 Lentisphaeria bacterium
GTTGTCGCACCCGGCGGAAGCAATGCCGAGTGGCGGCCTGCTCCCCCGAAATACGGCATTGATATCACGAATACCCGGCTTGCCGCGACGAATGCGCCGTCTGTAAAATTTTCCGATGCGGCGGTTACGCAGGTAGAGAAGGTGGCAAAGATCGAGCCGAAGGTGCGGCAGGTATGGATTTATGACGGGAAGCAGAAGCTTGCAGATGTGGAGCGGACTTTACGGAACGTGATTGGAAAACTCAGTATTCCGTGGTCCTCTGTGAGGATGAATATCTCTCCGGGCAGTACCGAGCTGAAGGCATTTTTCAATATCAACAGCTATCAGACCGTATTGCTGGCGCGCGCCCTGAAAGATGCCGGATATTCTCTGATTTCTCCCGTACAGCCTCAGCCGGAACAAACTCATTTTATCGGAACTGGACGCGAGGAAATTGAATATTCTCTGGTTTTTTCTCCGAAGGCGGCGGACCGGAAATAAGAAAGTTCATTTCGGAATTTGGCCTCTGACGATCGTAAAAGCGATGTCGGAGGTTTCTTTTTTACTGCCGCCGTTCCAGTTGCGCCCGCCGTCATCGACGAGGTCTTTGCCGACGCTGTAAACGCGCACCCCCTGGATCTTTTCGTCTTCTATCTTTGTATCGAATGCATTGCCTTTTTCGACGATGCTTCTGAAACGGTGCGTCATTTTTCCTTTTCTGTATTTCAGCTCCTGCCCCGTATAAGGGTCGCGTGGAATTTCCGGCAGAAATTCTGGCACCAGATCGGAGAGTTTTTCCGCGTCTTTTCCATATTTCCGGTAATATAGCTGTAACGCGATTCCCGTTTTCACCGTACGGATATCCGCATAATATTTTGATTCCATTTTAAAATTTTCATCGGCAGTAAGCAGCCAGTTCGGAAAACTTCTGATTTTTTTCCGATAGGCTTTCAAATGGTCTTTGATATCTGCGTATTCCCTGCCTGCAAGCGTTTGTATGGCTTCATATCTCGCCTGAAGATGTTTTGCGCGGAAATATTCTGAGAATGGGAAAAGCGTGTTGCTGTCTTCTGTCAATGTGAGCAGGCTCTGACAGAATTGGTTGAATTTCCTTTTCATTTTCAGGGGGAGCTCTTTTTCCTGTCGGTTCCAATACGCAAGATATTCGTTCAATTCTCCGGCGGATGCCTGCTTCAGACGATAGTCCGTGAACCTGATGAGAGAACCGCTGATATAGAAAAAACTGTCTTCCGTGATCCACTGCTGAAGTCGGTCAAGCTTCGCCAGCGTTTCCTGCGGCGGACATTTTTCCAATACCGCCTGCATGATGATCAGGTCTTCCAGATAATGAAAACGCCGGTAATCCGGTATTTCCTGCATGATCGCGTCCAGTTTTTTCGCATCTCCAGGTTCACGCACCCCGTTTT
>DXVA01000037.1:14748-21136 GCA_019408975.1 Lentisphaeria bacterium
TCCTGAAAGAGTTCCAGATTGTCCCTGTTGGATTTCAGAAAGTCTTTCGCCTTTGCGATATATCCGGGAGAAATCTTTTTGGCGGTGAACAGCGACGGCAGACATTCTTCATTGATTTTTTGCGAGATATCGATTTTCGCGGCATCCGCTTTCCTGTAGGTATGGGCATAAGCGTCTTCATAAGTCACGGCACAACCGGCATCCCGTAGTTTTTCCTGATAATATGCCGCTTTCAAGGAAGAGAAAAGATAGAACGGAATCAACAGTAGGAGAAGCGACAGAATAAAAAAGCAGATGCCCTCAAGACTGAGGCGGAATCCTCTTTTCCGCGTGCCGTATTTCTTTTTCAGAAGATGATACATTTCATTTCTTTTCAGTCTGAACGTAAAAAACGGTTGCCGGACCGGCGGCAGACTGCCGCCCCGTTTTCTTTTTCCGATGAGCTCTTTTACCGCTTTCCATGCCCTGATTCCGGAGATGCCCCACAGAAGAAAAAAGAACCCTTCTGTTATAAGAAGCATTGCATCGACGACGGGAACCGCGGGCGGAATCCATAAAAGAATGGGGATCAGGATGAAACTTCCCCAGAGAAGATAGTCCGTCCATAGAGTTCTGAGCCCGATTTCAGTAGACTGCCTGCTGCAAAGGCAAGGTGCTCCGAAACAGCTGAGATAAGGCAGGAGAAGGTATGGAAAAGACTGTGAATCTCCCGACAGCATTTGCATTGAGTTGTATCTGTGGAGGGGAGAAAACAGAAGAATGCAAAATAAATATCCCGCAACGAGCCTGAATATCGCGGATGGCAGGAACAGGAAAGTCACTATGATCAGAATCAACATCAGTATGCAGAAGCTTTCCGAAGCAATGAAATAACGTATCGGATTTATAAAAATATGGTGGAGTTCCGGCAGCATCTTCGCAAATTCAGGGTCTTTGCCGATTGCGGTGAACTCCGGATCATTCTCACGGCGGAATGGAGTTTCCTCCGTGATTTTCCCGCACAGCAGCAGATGAATCAAGTCGTCATAAGCCGCTTCTTTCACTTCTCCGGAGGCATCCCGATAATGGAATTTTACATACATGGCGCAGTTCTCCCTGATTTTGAAAGACGATTTTCCTTTTCTGCTTTCCGCCTGCCGGATTCCGCGACAGGGAGAGTCAGCCGTTGGAAAGCTCCGCAAGAAGCTCGCCGGAGGACACGGTCGCGGTCCCGAGCTTGCCTACGACAATCCCCGCGGCATAGTTGGCGATTTCGGCGGAGGCTACCGGATCATCCTCCACCGCAAGCGTGAGAGTGCTTGCGGCTATGACCGTATCGCCCGCACCGGAAACGTCGAACACCTCTTTGGCGCGGGTGGGGATAATGGAACAGCGGTCGTCTTCCATGAAAAGCGCCATTCCCTGTTCCGCAAGCGAGATCAGCAGGTATTTGACCTGCCATTCCCTGCGGATTACAGAGGCGACGTGAGCCAGTTCCTTCATCCGTTCCTCATTGGTTGCGATCTGCGCCGGACTGCAGGAGGCGAGCGCATATGCCTCCGCCCTGTTGGGTTTCATGATGGTGAGTCCCTTGAGGCGCATCGGGTTTTTCGGGTTCGGATCAAGCGTGACCATGACATGATTCCTGTTGGCAGTGTCGATCAGGGATTGCGCGAAGGCTTCGGAAAAAAGCCCTTTGGCGTAATCCTCAAGGATGAGAGCATCGATTCTGCCGTTTTCCAGAAGCGGTGTCACCGCCTGAAGAATTTCATTGCGGATGGAGTCTGCGACGGGTGCAAGAAGTTCGTCGTCGATACGGAGCAGCTGCTGTGCTCCCGCCATGACCCTCTGTTTCAGGATCGTCGGGCGCGTGGAATCGGGGAAGATGCCGGAATATTCGATTCCATATTCCGCAAGCTGTTCTTTGAGTTTTTCACCGCTGTGGTCATGCCCGACGACGCCGAACGCGGAGACTTCGCCTCCGAGCGTGACGATATTCCGCATGACGTTTGCCGCACCGCCGAGACAGTAGGTCTGTTTTGTAATCTGGACGACCGGTACCGGTGCTTCGGGCGAAATCCTGCTTACCTTGCCCCATGTATAGGCGTCAAGCATCAGGTCGCCGACGACGGCAACTCTTTTTCCTTTGAATCTTTTGACGAGAGCTGAAAGTCTTTCCGGTTTCTTATTGTCCATTCCGCAGTCCTCTGTTCTGTTCGCTGAGTTCAATACAATAGTAGTTTTTCGGGGAAAAGCAAGTTGTTTGCCTTGAAAAAACGCCTTTCCGGTAATATTGTCCCTGAAAATCGAATCTCATGACACAAGGAGGATGATATGGAAGGCAAAGTTTTACGCGGGGAGAAGCGCCCCGATCATAAGACCGCACTGCTTGATTTCACAAAAGAGGACCCGTGGCGCGTATTCCGCATCATGGCGGAGTTCGTGGAGTCTTTTGAAACAATGTCCAAACAGGGGCCCCTGATCCCGATTTTCGGTTCGGCGCGATTGAAGCCGGAGACGGAGTATTATCAGAGCGCCGAGAAACTTGCGGGAATGCTGGTGAAGCAGGGATACGGGATTCTGTCCGGCGGCGGTCCCGGCATCATGGAGGCGGCGAGCAAAGGCGCATACGAGAACGGGGGGATTTCGGTCGGTCTGAATATTGAGCTTCCGATGGAACAGCATCCGAACAAATACCAGAATGTGGAGCTGGATTTCCGTTATTTCTTCATCCGCAAGGTCTGTTTCATGAAATATGCGGTTGCGGTTGTTGCGTATCCCGGCGGTTTCGGAACGCTGGATGAGTTCAGCGAGGCGTTGACTCTGATGCAGACAAACAAGGTGAACCGTGTCCCTCTGGTGCTGGTCGGGCGTGATTTCTGGCAGCCGATGATCGACTGGTTCCGCAATGTGATGCTGGTTGACGGAACGATTCATGAAGAGGATATGGCGCTCTTCAAACTGGTCGATACCGCGCAGGAGGCTTACGACTATATCGTGGAACAGCATAAACACGGCATGACCGATACGATCAGGATCGACTGAAGCGGAAAGTCTTTTCAGCAGATGAAAAATCCCTGAACAGCGCCTGCATTTCAGGAGGGTTCATCTGTGCCGTTCGATTTCCAGCGCGATGGAGTCCGCCCGCAGGGCGGCGGCGGGTTTGTCGATCATGACCTTGACCGAGGCGACTTCCTCGAAGGAGAGGCAGAGAGCGGCGACCGCTTCCGCCAGAGCTTCCAGAAGCCGGAAGGAGGAGCTTTCCACGAGGGCAATCACTTTTTCTTCGACTTCGCGGTAATTGACCGAATGGTCGAGGGTATCGGTTCTGCCGGCATGGGAAAAGTCGCCGCGCAGTTCCAGATTGAAGACGAGAGCCTGTTTCGCAGTGCGTTCCTGCTCATAAAGCCCGATGATCGTGCGGAGTTCCAGATTCCGTATGAAGATTTTATCCATGATATTTCCCCGGGTTAAGATAAAAGATGTGACAGCAGACAGTCCAGTTGTTCCATGCGGATCGTCTGGTCCATGATGGCGTCCGCATGAATCCAGTCGCGTGCGTTTTCGCCGGAAAGATCGAACTGCATTCCGGTTTTTGCCGCGACGTCCGAAAGCAGGATTGCGCGGGATGCCGGATATGCTTTCCTGAAATGGTGGCAGATAATGAAACCGCTGTCGGAAAATTCCAGGATCAGGCTTGTGATCAGCAGATCGAACGGCTGTTTCCCGATCCATGTTTCCGCCTCCGCCTGCGAAGCGGCGCAGATTACGGCGTATCCCTGTTCCTGGAGATGCCGGTGGATTTCATCTCTCAAAGCCGCATCGTTTTCAACCAGCAGGACGGAGGCGTTTTGTTTCGGATGTGTCATAAGAATTTCTCCCCTCAGACCGGCACATTGCGTTTTTCATATTTCGTATGCAGAAGACGCATGG
This sequence comes from Lentisphaeria bacterium, assembly GCA_019408975.1. Lineage (GTDB taxonomy): Bacteria > Verrucomicrobiota > Lentisphaeria > Victivallales > UBA1829 > UBA11452. The sequence continues at coordinate 18,661 of DXVA01000037.1, forward strand.
CGGTCTCGCTGTTCGGTTGCTTCAGATACTCTTTATACAGAAGCTGAATGTCGCGGTTTTCGTGGGCGGTACGGAGCGATTCGCTCTGGTCGATGGCATAGAGCGAGTTCATGCGCGCCTTGATCCGGTCATTTTCCATGAGGCTGACCGGCTGTCCGCCGCCTGCGACACAGCCGCCGGGGCAGGTCATGACTTCAATGAAATGGAGATCGCGCCGTCCGGCTTTCAGCTGATCCAGCAGCGCACGTGCATTGCCGATGCCGTTGGCGACCGCGATTCCGAGCTCCAGGCTGCCGATCCTGATTTTGGTCTCCTTGAATCCGTCCATGCCGCGGACCTGATCGATTTTCAGGGATTTGAGCTCTTTGCCGGTGATCAGCTTGTGCACGGTCCGCAGAACCGCCTCCATGACTCCGCCGGACGTGCCGAACAGCTTTCCTGCGGTGCTGCGTTCCCCGAACGGCAGATCCGCCTCTTCCGCTTCGAGCTGGTCGAAGTCAATGCCGCTCATCCGGATCAGGCGTGCCAGTTCGCGTGTCGTGAGGACTGCATCGAGATCCGCCATGCCGCCGCGCCCTGTTTCCGGTCTGCCCGCCTCGAATTTTTTAGCGGTGCAGGGCATTGCCGAAACACTGAATATGCTATGTGGATCAAGTCCCTGTTTTTCTGCAAAATAGGTTTTGATCAGCGCGCCGAGCATCGACTGCGGGCTTTTGCAGCTGGAAAGATTCGGAATGAATTCCGGATAAAATTCCTCCACGAATTTGACCCAGCCGGGGGAACAGCTTGTGAACATCGGCAGATTCATGCCTGCCTTGAGGCGGGAAGCCAGTTCCGTCGCCTCCTCCATGACCATAAGGTCTGCGGAATATGCGGTATCGAACACCCATCGGAAACCGAGACGGCGCAGAGCGGCGTTTATGATGCCTGAGATATCGGTTCCCGGCTTCATGCCGAACTCTTCCGCAAGAGAAACCGAAACCGCGGGAGCATACTGGATCACAACGGTTTTTTCCGGATCGGCAAGCGCCGCAGTGACCTCGCTCAGAGAGCTCTTTTCCCGCAGTGCGCCTGTCGGGCACGCGAGAATGCATTGCCCGCAGTAGATGCAGCTTGAAACGTTCAGGCTGTCATGAAAGGCGGGAGCGACATTCATATTGCTGCCGCGTCCGGTAAACTCGATCGCGGAGACTTTCTGAATCTCATTGCAGGTTCTTACGCATTTTCCGCAGAGGATGCATTTCGACTGATCGAAAACGATTGCCGGGCTTGTGACGTCCAGCGTATTTTCACGGTGCCTCGGTTTGAAGATGCGTTCGCGGATTCCGTAGTCCTGCGCGAACCTCTGCAGTTTACAGCTTCCGCTCCGGACGCAGTAGAGACAATCGTCCGGATGATCCGCAAGCAGCAGTTCTATGATGACTTTGCGCGCCTCGACCACGCGCGGCGAATTGGTCGAGATCACCATGCCCGCCTCCACAGGAGTCGAGCAGGACGGCACGAGCCCCGGTATTCCCCGGACCTCCACAACGCAGATGCGGCATGCGCCGGTCGGCGTCAGCTTTTTCATATGGCAGAGCGTCGGGACATGAATTCCCGCCCGGGTCAGTGCGGAAAGGATTGTTTCACCCGGTTCCGCTTCGATTCTTCTGTTGTTCGCCGTGATTTCAAACATGGCTGTCCCTCCCGGTTCCGCCGTCCCGTGCCACTGCGCCGAATTTACATGCGGTCCTGCATTTTCCGCAACCGTTGCAGAGCAGGGGATCTATGGCATGGGGCATCCGGTGATTTCCCCGTATCGCATTGGCGGGGCACTTCGGAATGCATACGCCGCAGCCTTTGCATTTCTTTTCTTCGATCCTGTATTTCACGAGCCCTTTGCAGACTCCCGCCGGACACCGTCTTTCATATACATGCGCATCGAATTCCCCGCGGAACCAGCGCAGGATCGACAACACCGGGTTCGGTGCGGATTTGCCGAGCCCGCACAAACTGGTGTCCTGAATCACATGCGCAAGGCGCGGGAGCATCATGACGCCTTTAAAGCGTTTCAATGCGTCATAACCGTTTTCCTTTTCGCGCGGACGCGTGACCTGCATCAGTATTTCAAGCATGCGCAGTGTGCCTTCGCGGCAGGGGATGCACTTGCCGCAGCTTTCGCGCTGAATGAAATCCATAAAGAATTTTGCGGCGTCCACCATGCAGTTGTCCTCATCCATCAGAATCAGCCCGCCGGAGCCGAGCATTGCGCCGACTTCGCGGAGCGACTCATAGTCGAGCGGCAGATTGAGGTATTGTTCCGGCAGGCACGCCCCGGAGGGGCCGCCGATCTGGAGCGCCTTGAATTTCCTGTTGTCCGGGATGCCTCCGCCGGCGGTCAGGATCAGCTCTTTCAGCTCTGTCCCGAATGCGACCTCAAGCAGTCCGGAACGGGTGATTTTTCCGGAAAGTGAGAAGACTTTGGTGCCTTTGGAAC
>DXVA01000370.1 GCA_019408975.1 Lentisphaeria bacterium
GAAAGGAACCTGAATATGGGATCGGCGGTTACTCCGGATAAACACTCTTTCTTTTCAAAACAAAATCTTCCCGACCTGATTTTCTGGGGCATGGCAATCGTCCTGCTGTTCCTGAATCTCGGCGTAAAAGGCATTTCAGGATCGGAAGCCAGATGGACCGGCATTGTCCGGGAGATGTTCCTGAGCGGCAATTTCGTTCAGCCGACCATCAACTTTGAACTGTATTTCGACAAACCGATCGTCAGCTACTGGTTTATCGCTCTGTTCGCCTTTTTCAACAAAGGCGCCGCCACGGAACTGGTTGCACGCATTCCAAGCGCGCTGGCGGCACTGGCGGCAATCTGGGCGACGCGCGTCATTGCGTTCCGCCTCTGGAACCGGGACGTCGCCGCAACGGCATCCTGGATTTTCCTTACCATTTACAGTCTGGCGTTCTGGGGCAGACTTGCCGAGGCGGATATGCTGAACATGGCTTTCGGAACCCTCGCCATCGCATGGTACATCGTCAAACGTGACAAAACCGACGTTTTCTCCTATTTTCTTTTCGGGGCTCTCTGCGCGATCGGCGGGCAGACCAAGGGACTCAGCGCAATCGCAATTCCCGTGCTTGTGGTGCTCACGGACATCATCGTCAACAACACATGGAAACGCCATCTCAACTGGCGGCTGTTTGCCGCAGGCTTCCTGTCGCTGCTGGTTTATTTTCTGCCGTTCTTTCTTGTTGCGACGAAAAGCAACGAAACCTTTATGAACGGGCTCTATCTGGTGTTCCGTGAAAACATCACGCGCTTTTTCGATCCTTTCGATCATAAGGGCCCGTGGTACGACTACTTCAAGTATCTGCCCCAGCTCTTCATTCCCTGGACTCCGTTCCTTGTGCTGGCATTCGCATGGGCGTGCAAAGAGTGGAAACGTCTCTCCGGCGACGAACGCTGGCTGCTCGTGTCCAATATCGTGATCTTCACGGTCTTTTCGCTTTCCGGCTCCAAGAGAGTCTATTACATCCTCCCGATCCTGCCTTTCTGCGCCCTCCTCACCGCGCTTTACCTCTGCCGCAAAGAGAACGGTTTCTGGGAACAGGTCAAAGTCATTCTCCTGAAAGTCTATGAATGGGTCTTTTTCGCTGCCGGCTTCCTGCTTCTTGCTGCGCCGCTGATCTGGCATTTCGTGAAAAGAATGCTCCCTTTCGAACTTCCGCAGGAGGTCAACACTTTCATTTACGCATTCCCCATTCCGCTCGGCATTCTCTTTCTGTTCCTTTTTCTCTATTTCAGGAAACAGGACCCGACCGGAACGAAATGGGATTTCTGCGGTTACTCCTCTTTCACCAGAACAGCGGTTTCATGCGCGGTTCTGATGATTTTCGTGTTCGGAATCGCAATTCCGGTCTTCGACATCACGCTCCGTACCGGCAAACCGTTCATGCTGAAGGCGGCGCAGAAAATGGAGGAGGCGGGCATCAGCCGGGACCATGTTGCATTTCCGGTCAAGACCTATACGACACTGACCTATTACCTCTCCTACCCGCAGCGCATTCCGGTTCTCGCGGATGAAAACCGGGAAAAAGATCTGGACAAGGCGCTTGCCGAATTCTTTGCGGAAGCCGGAACGACTCCGGTCGCCGTAATCGCCGAGCTCCGCGACTGGCAGCGGGTTCAGGACCCCCTTCTCCGCAAAACCATTCAGGACAACATTTTCATGGTGGAACCCCTGATGAAGTGGGAAAAGAAGAAAGACCGCAGGAAAAAATACGTGATCGTCGCATTGAATGTTTCCGGGCCGGATCGCGGGAAAATACAGATTTTTCAGTGAATCCGATTTGGAATATTCCGCCGCCGGCAGTATATTGCACTGACATTTATTTTTAACTTATTGAGGAGTCCCTGAATAAATATGGCAACGGACACACTTGAGCTTTCCATTGTAATTCCGGTTTATAATGAGGAATTGAACCTTCCGGAAATGATCAGGCGGACACTGGACGCCTGCGAAGCGATGAAACGCTCTTATGAAATCATTCTCGTCGATGACGGCAGTGCTGACAAATCGGCTTCGATGATCGAAGAAGCATCCCGGAAATATCCGCACAAGATCGTCGGAGTGATTCTCACCACCAACTTCGGACAACATGCTGCGGTCACAGCCGGGCTGGCGCAGTCACGCGGCAAATATGTCGTCACGCTGGATGCCGATCTCCAGAATCCGCCGGAAGAGATTCACAAGCTTGTCGAAAAACTGGAGGAAGGCTATGATGTGGTCGGGTCGATCCGTGAAAACAGGCAGGACACCATCTTCCGGAAGCTCGCTTCAAAAACAGTCAACCTGATCGTCCGCAGACTCACCAAAGGCAAGGTCATGACGGATTACGGGTGTATGCTGCGCGGTTACAGCCGCCCCGTCGTCAATGCAATTCTGGACTGCCGCGAACAGGGGAAATTCATACCGATGCTGGCAATGTCCTTCGCAAGGCGCTCCGTCGAAGTTTACGTAAAACATGCCGAACGCGCCGCCGGCGAATCGAAATATTCCGTCTGGAAACTGATCGCCCTGCAATATGACCTGCTTACCGGCACATCCACTTTCCCGCTGCGGATGCTGACGTTCTTCGGATTTTTCATCGCTCTGCTCGGCGTTATTTTCGGTATCGTCATTTTCATCATGACCCGTATTTATGATAACGACTGGGGCGCAAACGGCGTCTTTGCACTTTTCTCAATCGCATTCATCTTCATGGGCGGGCAGTTCGCCGCGATGGGGCTGCTGGGAGAATACATCGGCAAGATTCACCTGAATGCGCGCGGGCGTCCCCAGTTTTTCGTGGAAAAGGTCACGGGAACAGAAGAAAAATAATTTAATTTACAGATATCAGGAGATCACGAATGAAAGCAGTTGTTCTGGCTTACAACAATATCGGGTGCGAAGGCATCAAGGCTCTTCTCGGCAACGGATTCGAGATTCAGGCGGTTTTTACGCATAAAGACGATCCGAATGAAAACATCTGGTTCCAGTCCGTTGCAGAACTTGCCTCCGAAAAAGGAATTCCGCTTTACGCCCCCGCGAACATCAACCATCCGCTCTGGGTTGCAAAAATCAGGAAGATGAATCCAGATTTCATTTTCTCTTTCTATTACAGGGATATGGTCAGGAAAGACATTCTCGATATTCCGGCAAAGGGATGCATCAACCTTCACGGCTCCCTGCTCCCGAAATACCGCGGGCGCTGCCCTCTCAACTGGGCTGTCATCAACGGTGAAAAAGAGACCGGCGTAACACTTCATTACATGACGGAAAAACCCGACAACGGGGATATTCTCGCACAGGAAAAATTTGCCATCGGAGCAAACGACACAGCAAAAGACGTTCACATGAACGCAACCAGAGCCGCCGCAAAACTGCTCAAAGCCGCTCTCCCGAAACTCCGGAAAGGCACTTTGAAAGCAGTGAAACAGGACGAGAAGAAAGCCAGCTATTTCGGCGGGCGCAAACCTGAAGACGGCGCGATCGACTGGGGGAAAACCGCTTCGGAGGTCCGCAATCTCGTGCGCGGCGTAACCCGTCCCTATCCCGGCGCGTTCAGCTTCCTCGGCGAAAAGAAATACATTTTCTGGGATGTTTCCGAAGCCAAAGGCGCAGCAAAGGCATTCCCCGGCACTGTTCTTTCCGTCAATCCGCTGACCATCGCCTGCGGCAAAGGCGCGGTTACGGTCAATTATGCACAGCAGGAAGGCGGGCTTTACTCCTCCGGCGCACAGCTCGCGGAAGACTGCAAGCTCGTTGAAAAAATGACTTTCACCAATACTCTCCGCGGCAATGCCCCGCAACGCAGGAAAAGCGTCCTGATCCTCGGAGTCAACGGCTTCATCGGCAGCGCCATCAGCGAACGCCTCCTGGAAAGCGGAAAATACGAAGTCTATGGAATGGACCTGCGTTCCAACTACATTTCCGATCTGCTCGACAAACCGGATTTTCACTTCTTTGAAGGCGATATCACGATCAACCGCGAATGGATCGAATATCACGTCCGCAAGTGCGATATCGTGCTTCCGCTGGTCGCCATTGCAACCCCGATCGAATATACGAGGAATCCGCTCCGCGTATTTGAACTGGACTTCGAGGAGAATCTCCGCATCGTCCGCTACTGCGTCAAATACAACAAGCGCATCATCTTCCCGTCCACGTCCGAAGTCTACGGAATGTGCACGGACGAAAGTTTCGACGAAGACAACTCCCCGCTCATCACGGGTCCGATCAGCATGCAGCGCTGGATTTATTCCTGCTCGAAACAGATGCTCGACCGCGTCATCTGGGCTTACGGCGCCAAAGGACAGCTCAAGTTCACCCTGTTCCGCCCGTTCAACTGGATGGGCCCGAAACTCGACAGCCTCTCCTGTCGAGTTTCGGGCCCATCCAGTTGAACGGGCGGAACAG
>DXVA01000371.1 GCA_019408975.1 Lentisphaeria bacterium
CCCGGATTTTATTTTGTAGAAAAATTGCAGAAATTTTATGCAAAACTATTGCAATTTTTAATTTTTCGATTATAATTAAAGACAGAATATCAAAGCCGTATCTGAAAAGGAACACGTTTCATGAAGATCAAACTGAAAGATATTGCAGAGGTACTGAATCTTTCTCCGACAACGGTCTCGCGGGCTCTGCGGAGCCATCCGGCGATCAGCGAAGAAACGCGGGCGGCGGTTTTTGCACAGGCGGAAAAACTGGGCTACCAGGTCTCTTATACTCATAAAGGACGTAAACTGCACTCGGAGAAAGCTTCCTTGAATCTGCTTGCACTGGTCAGCGGGAATGCATCCAACGACTCCGATCTGCAGAATGCCTCCGGTCTGACGCATGAAACGCTGAAGGGCATCAGCGATGTCGTCAACCATTTCGATGCGCGGCTTATCATCGACTTCGTGAATCCCGGACGCTTGTCGCAGGCGGAACTGAAAGAGAAGTGCGCGGCGTTCGACGGAATTATTTTCATTCACCGTTTTGAAGAGGCTCAGGTCAGGGCGGTTTCCCTGAAAAAGCCCTGCGTTTCCGCCGATTATACGTATCCTTCGGCAAAAGCGGATGTCGTATCCGGCGGTGACGTCGATCAGTTCATTTTTCTGATCCGGCATCTGGAAAAGCTGGGGCACACCCGGATCGGTTATCTGGATTTTCCCGGCGGGTATCATCCGCGCGGAGTGCGCGGTTATCTCGGTTTCCGCGCGGGACTGATGGAGGCGGGGCTTGAAGACAATCCAGCGTTTCATCTGCTGAACGGGATTTATCCCGATGAGAAGGCGAAGCTTGCGAAGGCGGTGGAATTGACGAAGAAAAGACTGGTCGATGTCTGGGTCTGCGGCAACGATTATGCCGCAATGGATCTCCTGGAACAGTTTTCCAAGCATGGGATTTCCGTGCCGGACGATATTTCCGTTACCGGATTCGGAGGCATCCATTTTCCGGGAATGAACCTGAAACTGTGTTCGTTCCGGACTCCGTTCGAGCAGATCGGGCAGGAAGCGGCGAAGTTTTTATTTGACAGAATCCGCTTTCCCGGAATTCCGGTCCGCCATGCCTTTATCGACTGCGTTTTTACGGAAGGGAACAGTGTGAAATGCCTGAAATGACAGACCGTGATTTCATTATGGAGCCGGAACGCCGGATTCCGGTTTCCGGGACTGCGGACGTGATTGTCTGCGGCGGCGGTCCCGCGGGAGTATGCGCGGCTGTCGCCGCCGCCCGCCTCGGCGCGAAGACTCTGCTTCTGGAACGTGGAGGCGCGTTGGGCGGCATCATGACCTCGGGCCTGATGTCAAATATCATTGACTCAGAAGGGAAAAAGGGGCTGCTCCATGAGATGATCCGCGATCTGACGGCGCTGGGGGCGAAAGGGGACCGCATGGTGTTTGATGTCGAAACGGTCAAATATTATCTGGAGCGTCTCTGTCTTGATGCGGGTGTGGAGATTCGCCTGCACACTGTTGCCGCCGCGGCGCATTGCGACAGTGAAGCGCGCCTGCGGACGGTCGTTACGGAATCCAAATCCGGCAGGGAGGCATGGCGCGCAAAGATTTTCATCGACTGTACCGGAGACGGGGACCTTGCGGCTCTTGCCGGCTGCTCCTGCGAGCTCGGACGCCCGGAAGACGGCGCCCTTCAGGCAATGAGTTTCTGCGCAATGCTTTACGGAGTCGCGGCGGATTCCATTCCGGAAATGACCAGGATAGAGAATGATGACGGCAAGCGCAACCTGTTCCGTTTCCTGTGCGAAAACCACTGCGAGCCGTCTTATGGGCAGCCCACGCTGTTCCGTACCGGACCGGACAGTTACCTGCTGATGTCCAATCATCAATACGGCTCTTCTCCGCTTGATGCGGACGCCGTGACCGGGGCGACGCTGGAAGCGCGGGCGGAACTTTATCGTCAGCTTGAATGTCTTCGGACTCATGACCCGCGTTTTGCAAATGCGCGTTTCGGAGCGACTGCGGATTATATCGGCGTCCGCGAGGCGCGGCGGATTTGCGGGCTTTACCGGGTGACGCGGGAGGATATCACATCGGGACGGCGCCATGCGGACGCAGTCTGCCGGATGCGTTTCGATGTGGATGTGCATTCCACTTCGCCGGAGGCGCATAAGGGTTACAGCTGTGAAGGCTGCAGGGTGAAACCTTACGATATTCCCCTGCGTGCGCTGATTGCAAAGGATGTGAAAGGATTGATGATGGCGGGGCGCTGCATCTGCGGCGATTTCTACGCCCATGCCAGTTATCGCGTTATCGGCGGAGCCGCGCCGACCGGGGAGGCGGCGGGAGTCTGCGCCGCACTGGCGGCGAGGAGGGATTGCCTGCCGCAGGAAGTGCCGTTTGGAAAGATTGCAAGTCAAATTGAATTATAAAAAAGAAGAGGGATTTGAAGATGTCAGTGAAAACAAAAATCCGCGGCAAGGGATTCTTCCCTGCATTCTCTGAAACTTTTAACTTTGGCGTAATCTGGAAAAAGAAGGAAATCGGGAAAGAAAATCCCGGAATTCCCGCATGGCGGTCTTCCATTGCATTATTTACCCTTATAGAGTTGCTTATCGTAATAGCGATCATCGCGATTCTTGCGGGCATGCTTCTGCCGGCATTAAGCATTGCAAGAGAAAAAGCCAAGGCGATATCCTGTTCCGGCAATTTGAAGCAGATCGGGCTTTATACCGCTACTTATGCCAATGATTACAGTGATTATCTGCCGAAAAAGGAGGATGCGTCAGACTTCTCCACACGCTATCTCTGGCATCTTGCGCTGATGGACACGGGCAATGCCCCGATTACGATTAAAGCTTTTGACAATGGAGGCATGAAACCGGTATCCATCTTCAAATGCCCTTCCGCAACGCCGAAGAATATTTACGGAAACGACTGGCCGGGGACTCATTACGGGCAGGATCGGAAAATCAGTATTTCCTACCTGAAAGCAATGAGTTATCCCACCGGGTGCCTGCGTCTTTCCTCTTACAGAAAGCCAGGTGCCAAGGCATGGATCGGGGATGCCGGAAAAGGTCAGGAGGTGCACGTGGATACCGCTTGTTATCCGAGTCTGCGGCACAACAAACGGTGGAACATTGTCTATATGGACGGGCATGTCGGTGATTTGAACTATGTCCCTCGTTACAGGTTTCTCGGCAATGCCGACGAAGATGATTTCTGGGATATCCATGAGGTAAAATAAGGCTGTATATGGAATCTGAACTGGAGAAGAAAATGAAGATTTGCCTGATTTATGCAATATTGCTGTCGGCACTGCCGGCATGGGCGGATGGAAAACTTGTGTTTTCCTGTGATTTCAAAGATGGTTTCCAGCCTCAAGTCTCTGCTCAGCCGTGCGATATTTTCCCGAAAGGGGTGAGGATCGTGGATACGGAGGAGGGGAAGGCATTGCGCTTCGGAAAAGGAAAGGACGGCTCAATCAGTTGTCTGACATATCGTTTGAAATCTTCCGTAAAACCTGAAAAACTGCCGGAAAACGAACTGCCGTTTCCGATGCGTTTCGGGCGCCTTGAATTCCGTTTCCGCCCGGTGGACTGGTCACTCGGAGATCCCCCGTTCAATATGATGCTGAAACTGGAAGGTCCTCTGCGGACGAATCTGCATCTGACCTACACCCGCCCGCATTCGACGGGAATCGCATCGCTTCAGGCTGCATATGGGCAATATCAGAATCCTGCTGTCGGGAAAGGGGAGCAGCCTGTCATTTTTCCGCTTGCGAGGCTCGACGGCAAGCGGGAATGGCATAAGGCTGTATTTGAATGGAAACCAGATATGGTCAAGCTGACGGTAGACGGGGAAAGTGTCATCCTCACAACGAAAGACCTGGCATATCCGCGCTCGAAATTCTATGCGGAACAACTCCAGATCGGTTCCCCGTTTGCCGCATTGCTTCGGGGAGAATCTGAAATTGCGGATATCAGAATCTATTCGACAATGCCGGAGAAGAAATCCGCCGCCCTGCCGGAGCGTTTTCCCGAGCTGATTGCCAATACAATGAAAGCGCCTCTGATCGATGGAGAAATATCCGAAGCGGAATGGGGAAGCGTCTCCCGCTATACCGGCTTTTCAAAACTGCCCGGCGGTAAGGTCGGGCATCATCAGCCCGTGGCTCAGATCGGTTATGACGATCAGGCGGTTTATATTGCACTTAAAAGTCCGGGGCACAAGAGGACTCCTGTCGCGGAAAAGGATCGGAGGGACGGCAATCTGTGGGAGGATGACGGCGTTGAATTTTATGTTTCCCCGGACCCGGGAAAAGAGGAGTATTATCAGTTCATCGTTAATCACAGGGG
>DXVA01000372.1 GCA_019408975.1 Lentisphaeria bacterium
GCGCTGGGCACTGGCTTTTTCAGAATGAAATTTCAGAAGATGGGGAATGACCGGCGGGAGGAACGGACTTTTCTCCTTTGTGCCCCATGGACAGCCGGTTCCTGAATTTTGCTTTTCGCCCGCAGCCTCTTGAAGTCATTGAAAACTTGCCGGCACATTATTTTCACGTCGTTATTTTTTACGACTTTTTCAGATCCAAGCTTGAAAAACGGCGATTCAGATTCAAATTATAAGAATCTGATTTTACCTTAAAGGAGGGATGATGTCATGGCGATGTCGAAAAAGAAGAAGATGCTGTTGATTGCCGGATGCGTGGCTGGCGGACTGATTCTGCTGCTGGCGGTTGCTTATAATGTGGCACTCAGTTCAAGTATGATCTGTTCCCGGTGGCTCCCGATGGCGGGGCGGATGACGAATTCCACGATTACGGCATCTGAAGTGAAGGTGAGTCTGCTCGGCAACAGCCTTGAAGTCAGGGATTTCGTATATGCAAATCCTGACGGAGTTGAGGTCAAAGTGGATTCTCTCCGGACGAAAATCGCATTCATCAAGGCGATGTCCAGGGATATCCGCGTCAACGGGCTGGCGTTGAAAGGGGTTCATGCGAAAATTCGTCCGGTGCAGAAGAAAGCAGTCTCCCCGGCATCGGCAGCCGCAGCGCCGGTTTCCCCTGCAGCTCCTGCTGTCAGGGAACAACTGCCGGCGGCGAATGAGAATATCGCAGTGCCGCTGATTGAGGATTTCCAGATACCGGAATCGATTCTCGGATGGAAAGCGCTACCATTCAAAATCGCATTGAAAGATGTTGCGCTTCAGGATATCACCGTGGATTATGCGGATGAAGCCAAAGAGATGGAATTCAAATATGTGATCAATTCTCTTTCTCTGAACCGGGTGACTCCGGGGATGACGACGGAAATCACTTTAGACTCTTTCCTGACCGGCTCTCTGAAAAAGCAGGGGCTCGAAATCCGTTCTCTGCCGTTGTTTCTTTCCTTTAAAACATTGCCGGGAGATGCTCTTTTCCCGGAAACTTTCGATCTCGCCGTGAACTTTTATGACAAGGAAAACCATTCGGCTGTTTTTGTCTGGTCGGCTTATCCGGAACAGCAGATCGCGCCGGGCGTGGTGCGGCTTGCAGTGCGCGGGAAAAAAGTATCGGCGAAATGGGAATTGGAGGAACTGCTTGGAGTTCTCGGAAAGTCTTCGCTGAAAGCCTCCGGCAGCCTGGAACCGCGTCTCAACAATGCGTCTTTTGCATGGACGCTGAAAGGATATCCGTCTCAACTGCCTCAGCCGCTGCCTTCTGTCATGAAAAAATCCGGCATGGAGCTTTCTTATGTGGAGGAAAACGGCAAGATCACATTCCTGAACGGCAGGCTTGATTATTCCGATATCATTTCCGCAGCCGGATTCAAGCTGGATGAAAAGGGAACCGCTGTCGGAGACTTCCGGGGAACGTTGAATTATATTGCTTTTGCGAATTTTCCGGAGGGCGCCGTCGGGTTGTCGAATGCTGTAATGGATGTTTCGGAGGGAGCAGAGAAGCTGATCACGCTCAAGAGTACAACGCCGCTGGTTTTCTACAAGGGAAGGAAAGGATTTTTCCCGGACCCGCAGATGGCGCCGAATCTCCGGTTTTCCATGCGCGAGACGGCATTGTCGAAGCTGAACATGTTCCTGAAAGGAAAACGGTTCAAAAACGGAGCGGCGGAACTCAGCGCCGCACTGGAAACGGATCAGAAACGCAATATTCTCCTGACCGCGAATGCGCAGGTCAGAGAGAAGCTGAAAGGCAAGTCCGCGGCGGACCTTGCTGTGAATGCGCGGCTTGATCTGCGGAACAATACATCGCCGGATACGATCCGCATTTCATCCGCAAATCTCGATATTCCCGTCTTACAGGAGATTTTCAAGCTGGAGGATGCCAATACCGTTCAGGCGCAGGCTCCGGTGCCGCAGGCATCCGCCCCGCAAAACAAAAAGGATGCCGGACAGGGGGCATCCGGACCGGCGATTCCGCCGGATACCGCACAGTCCCGGACTCCGTCTTCGTTTGCCGATAAGCTGCCGTCGTTCGTGAGGGAACAGAATATCAGTCTGACGCTGGATCTGAAGAAGATACATTATGCGAACAATGTTGATTTTGCGCTTTCCGGCGATGTCTCTTTCAAGGAACTGACGGTTGCAGCGAATAATCTGCTCGTGCTGATAAACGGCACGAAGTTTCCGCTGAATGCGGAGGTGAATCTTGCGACGGAACAATTGAAGATCGGCGGTTCCACAGCCGCATTGAATGCCGCGCCGCTTGTGAATTCATTCCTGAAGCAGAAGAAGACAGCCGCTCTGACTGTGGATTCTCTGAAATTCGACATTCGGACAAAGGGGTTCATCCCGGACTCCGCCAGGAAAAATCTGAACGGGTCTTTTGTACTGAATGCATCGAATATTGCACTTCCTCTGGAACTTGATCAGTCCAGCGACCTGCTGAAAGTGATCATGATTCCGCTGAAAAGCATTCCGGCGCTGCTGGAAATGCTCGGGGGAAGCGAGCTCAAGAACCTTGCACTTGAAAAAACGCAGGGGATCAACAATGTGCTGAGCGGAGCGGCGGATCTTCGTTTTGCCTCCGCCAGTCTCGACACCTCTTTCCTGAATGGATTGGTGACATTGAAGGATCTGACTCTGACCGGAGACCTGATTCTTTCTGAAACACTGCTCGGAACCGTGAATCTCGTGAACAACGAGATTGATCTCAAAACCCGGACCGGACTGGAGCTCATTACGATACCGATGAACTTCAAGGGAACCATCAGTTCACCGAAGCCGGATTATGCGAGCGCCGTTACGGATTTCCTGAAAGTCAATGCCACCGCCACGCTCCAGAAATCAGTGGATAAACTTCTGGACAGAGCTTTGGACCCCGGGAAGAAGTCCACGGGCGAAAATACGCTTCAGAAGGATGAAAAGATTTTGGACAAGGCGATTGACAAGGGCGTTCAGAAAGGGCTCGAAAGGCTGAACAAATGGCTGAACAAATAAGTAAACATTAAAACATGAGGAATGAAAATGGAACCATTGGAAAAGATTTTTGAATCGCATTTCGGCAGAAAACCCGCAGTGCTTTCCCGCGCTCCCGGACGTCTGGAGATTCTCGGCAACCATACGGATTACAATGAGGGTTATGTTCTGAGCGCCGCAGTGACGCAGGCGACCTCTTTCGCCATGGCTCCGAAGGAAGGCTCCGTCTGCACTTTGGTTGACTGTGCGCTTTCCGGCGAATTCAAGATTGATCTTGATAATATGGATGCGCCGCGCAAGGGCGACTGGACTAATTATCTCAAGGGCGCACTGGTGGAGCTCCGCCGCCGTGGTGTCCGGTTCGGTGCGTTCGATGCCGTGCTCAGGAGCACGGTTCCGCTGTCCGCGGGAATGAGCAGTTCCGCCGCGCTGGAAATGGCATTCTGCTTTGCTCTCAAGACGATTTACGGCATTGACCTTCCGAAAGCCGACTGGGCGAGGGTAGGGCAGGCGGTGGAGAACAAATACATGGGGCTGCAATCCGGGCTGCTGGATCAGTTCAGCTCGATTTTCGGCAGGAAGGATGCGCTGATTCTCTGTGATTTCCGTTCGGTCGAGGTTCTGAAAAATGTGCCGATGCCTCCGGGGTATTCGATTGTCGTGGCGAATACGATGGTGAAACACAATCTTGTGGAATCCGATTACAACAAACGCAGGGAAAGCTGTGAACGCGCCCGCGATGTGATTCGCCGGACCTATCCGCAGGTGAAGATGCTCCGCGATGTCGACCGGAAGATGCTGGAATCCTGCCGAGATAAAATGGATGCGGTCGATTACCGCCGCGCCCTGCATGTGGTCGGGGAGGATGAGCGTGTGATGCGGGGTGTCTCGTTCCTTGAAAAAGGCGACATCAAATCTTTCGGCGAGCTTCTTTTCGAGAGCCATGAAAGCTCGCGCATCAACTTCGAGAACAGTTGTCCCGAGCTGGATGCTCTGGTCGAGATCGCCCGTTCCATTCCGGACTGCCTCGGCGCCCGTTTGAGCGGCGGTGGTTTCGGCGGAATTACGATTCATCTTGTCAGGCACGATGCGGCGGAAGCTTACTGCAACCGTCTCAAAACCGCGTATAAAGCCATGACGGGCAAGGAAACGCAGACGATTCTCTGCGACATCGGCGACGGTGCCAGTGCGCAGGCGCTCTGATCTTTTCAGCATCAGAGGGCAATGAACTGCCCCGGTGCGGAAGATCGGGCGATTTTGCGGCGATCAATATTTCTGCGCAGGATCGCGATATCAAGCCATTTT
>DXVA01000373.1:0-3878 GCA_019408975.1 Lentisphaeria bacterium
CTCTTTACTCCGAGTGCGGGTTGCCGGGAGGCGCTCCATCTGCCGAGAATCTTGAATGACGGGTCATCGAGTATGGTGGTATACCGCAGGCTGGTGAACCGCAGTGTTTTTTCACTGGTGATGAACAGATCAAGCATTCCAAGACGTCCGGTGCAGTTCCGGGTGAGCGTGTCGGCGGCATCGGAAACGAATTCGGTGGTGTCCGACGCGACGGCGATCCGGTCCCGGACTTTGATGCCGAGTTCCGCCAGCGCAGGCGCGGAACGTCCCGCTTCCGGATTCTGAAGAGCTCCCGCCGCACCGGTGACGATCAGGACACTTCCGCGTTTCAGCGCCTTTTCCTTCAGCGCTTTCAACTGCGCTTCCGTCAGCGTCTGGGGATCGGCAACGATCCAGAGTTTATAGTCCGGCAACTCTTTCTTCGTCAGATCGTCAAGCAGATAAATATCCGGCGTCACTCCGCTGAGACGGCAGGTCATGGCGATCCGTCCCGCGGCGGCGGAAGCGTCGCAGTTCAGGAGACGTTCTCGCTCGTCAAGGAACAGAGCGGCTTCCGTACGGGGAACTTTGTCCCTGTATTCCAGAACCCAGTCGGCTGTTTTGCATGTTGTCCTGATGGCATCCAGCGCCTCCGGATCGTTGTACCAGCTGTCGAACATGTCGAAGTAATAAAAACCGTCTCCGCCGCAGGCAAGCACGGCTCCTGCATCGCGGCAGACCTGGTCCCGGAACTCCTTGAATGTGGCGGGATATCCCAGCGATTCGCGATTCCAGCCCGCCGTCATTTGTGAGCGGGGTGTGCGATGATCCATTTCCTGCATATAAAGCAGCTTTGCGGAATGCGCGGCGGCGATGGCGAAGTTGGCGGATGCACCGACTCCTCCGGGTTTGCGCATGTAGGAGTAGGCGCTGACTTGAAATACGATGTCAATGCCGCCGTTCTCAGAGAGTTTGCCCAGGCTGGAACGTCCCGCCTGTGCCCAGATCGGGGAACTGTAATAAGTGCCGACGACAATATCGCGGCCCATAGCCTTTTTGAGCGTCCGCGCGAAACGGTTGTTCATGACGGCGAGAGAGTCGGTCATGAAGCTGCGTCCATCCGCAATTTTCCGGTCGAGCCCGCTTTTCGTATTGCTCCAGTATCTTCTGGATTTCCACTCTTTTTCGCTGAACAGCGGGGCGTCGGCAAGAGAGACGGAGGGATCGTTCCATGCTTTGCGGAGCGCCTCATCGGTTCCGTATTTTTCCTTGAGATAAAGCCGGTATGCCTTCATGGCGGCGGGGGAATAGTCGCCCTGTCCGCGCGCCGCGCTGTATTCCCATTGGAAGAATTGATCGTCATGCCCGCCGTTGAATCCGAATCCCGCCACGATTTTCCCCGCCGGAGATTGTTTCAGGAATTCCGCCAGCTTGCGGAGCCCGTCCGTTACGTAGCGCTGGTAGTCCTCAGAAGCATAGGAGACTGCCCAGTGGCGGTTCTTTGCCGGATTCGGGCCCGGAACGCCGAAACCTGCGAAACTGCACAGTTGGCGTACTCCGAGCTCACCTTTTTCATTCCTGAAAATACTGTCCGGGTACCGTTCAAAGAATTCCGGTCCCGCGTCGATGTTGACATTGAGCAGTACGCGTGCGTCCGGTGCCGCGTCGTGGATGAAAAACAGTTCGTTTTCAAGCCGTGTGAAATCGAACTTTCCGTTTCCCCGGTAGGGGGACATGTCCCATGACATCTTGTTCCAGAAAAGCGTGATTCCCGCATTGAAGGTCTGAATCAGGTTGATTCCCGCCTGCGCGACTTCCCGGTAGTCGATGGAGCCTTTATAACTTTTGAGAAGGACTTCCCTGCCGTCCAGCAGAATGGTCATCCGTCCGTTTCTGCGTATTGTTTTTGCCGTCGCGGGTGCGATTTTTTCCAGGGACGCAAGAGTTTTTGCCCGGTCGGGATAAGGAGCTTTCGGTGTATAGATTCCGGGAAAACGCTTTACCGGTTCCGCCGGCTTGATTTCGGGATTCAGAATCCGTATTTGTACTGGATTTCCGGCAAGTACGACCTCCAGGCGCATGAATTTTGCTCCATGTTCCGCCGGGGAGATTCGAGTGAAATCACTTTTGCCGCAGGAGTAAAGAACCTGATGCCCTGCCGCATTTTCCGAGACAGCCCCGATGGGACGTTTGTCGCCATTCAGCATTGCGAGACGGACGGATGCCGCCGCGCCCGGAGTTCTGGAAAGGACATCAAGCGTGAGAGTGCCGGCATAGGCTCTGCCGGCTTCGACCGGAACCGGATCGGACATCCAGAGGGTCTGCCCCTGATGGTTGATCTTGTCCACGGTCTTCTGTTCCGCATGGAACGTGGAACGGCTGCCGAAGTTGTCGCGGACGGAATCCCCGTGGCTGACGCAGCTCCCCAGCAGAGCAAGGCAGAGAATCGGCGTTTTGAAAGTCATGTATTCTCTCCTGAATTATTGTTTCTTTTTTATGACATCGACATAAAGTCTGGGTTCGGCAAAGTAGACGGTTCCCGTTGTTTTTCCAAGGAAAAGCCGTACTGTGAAGAACGCGGCGTCTTTCGGAAATTCCGGAAAGACGGCGGTCGCCTCCACATCACCCCAGTCAAAGGTGCCGGGCATCATTTTTGTGTCGCGCCCGGTCAGGTATCCCTTTTTGGAGAAAAAGCTGAAGTTGACGAATCCGCCGTTGGCGACGTTCTCGTTTTTCTGCCGGAATACCAGTGTGAACCGCAATGCCTCGTCCGGTGCGGGGCGCGGAAACTTTTTCAGATCGAATCCGCCTTGAAGGACGCCGAAATAGCGTTCGCCTTTGCCGCTGGATATTTTCAGCGCCCGGAACCTGGCGGAGCCCTCGTAAGGTACGGATGTGAAACTTCCGCTTTTGTCGTTCGGTTCGATTGCCCGCCAATGGGGAATTATTCCGTCGACGATCTTGAATTCCGGATTTTTGAGCGGAATTTCCAGTGCGGATATTCCGCAGGCGATCAGAAGCAGTGCGCTTGAAAAGAGAATTTTCATAAGGCAGTCCTTTCCGTTTCCTGTTTGGATAGCTGTTTTTCAGTTTCTGGAATTCCGGTGATTTTCCGGATATGATATTCCCTCGGCGGGATGCGGAGACCGCCGCAGATAAATTCGGTTTCATTGAAATTGGCAATAACCTCGGTGCCGTCGCCGAATACGCTGCGCGCCACTCCGTGCGTCCTGAATGAACCGTCATTCGTGCGAATGACAGTGCGCGGAATCCATTCTTCAAAGTCGATCATCGGGGCGGAACAGGCGCTCCGAAGTTCCACGCTGATACGCTTTGAATGTTCGTCGAACGCTGTGGGCAGAAGCGTGTAAAGAGCCTGGTAGAGCCGGTATTCCGAACCATGGACTGGAGAATATCCCTCTCCGAAATAATTCAGCACCGAGTCATGGTAGACCATCTGCCAGAGCGGGACAGGGACAGCCGCCGCGCCCGGAGTCCGCGGGGACAATCCGGAAAAGTGCAGCCCGCCGTAGGCACCGATATCGATGATGTCTGCGAAATGGTCCGTCCCGCATCCTTCAACCGCAAGCGCCCCGAAATATTGTTTGGCGATACGGAAGATCTCCCGGCGGTTTTCTTCATCCTGTCTGCGGGTCAGCGGGTGTTTTGCCGAACGGCAGTGGAAGAGCGGGACCGCCGCGTTGACGTCAAGATAGATGCAGCCTTTGCCTGTAAGTTCCGCAATGCGGGGCAGGTCACGGCGCGCATATTTCAAGCCGCTTTCGGAACACATGAAGTGAGCCTGTCCGCCCTGCCAGACACTTGCCGTGTGAGGAACGCCGCGGATGATTTGGAGCATCTCCTCCTCATGGTATTCGTCACCCTCGTACGCATCAATG
>DXVA01000373.1:3928-4319 GCA_019408975.1 Lentisphaeria bacterium
TAATTATCGTGAACCGACAGGGTGTAACCTGCCGAAAGGCGGTGTGCGGCTTCCACCGCATTCTTGAAATCCTGTTCGGTTCCGCGTTCCGGATTGACGGGCAGTCTGGCGGGATAACCGGCATCGTAACCGTCGCGGTTCCAGCCGGTACTGCATACCGTGACTCTGTCAAAGCCTGCGGCATGGGCTGTTTCAAAAATCTCCGCCGCAGTCCAGTTGTTCGGCAGGCCTTCGTTTTCGTTCCAGCCGGGGCGGGCGACATAGAGACTGTAGGTTTTCTCCACGCCTTCCGGACGTTTTGCAAGGTAAATGTTGTGTTTCCAGAATACGGTTCCGGGAAGACGGCTGACTTCAGGGTGTTCCGCCGCTTTTTCCGCCAGTGTCTTGAAGC
>DXVA01000374.1:0-2105 GCA_019408975.1 Lentisphaeria bacterium
GTCTTCAGATATGCAGCCGCAACACGGAAACGCTGTCATGGGAATTTTCCTCGGCGCTCGCGTCGAAAAACGCGGCGAAGGCAATTTCCCTGATCCCCGGAATCTGCGAGACCATGGAACAGGAACGCGGCTCCGGCGCACGCCCGGAAATGGCGATCGTCGGAGCCGCCAATTCGGAGTTCCAGCGTCTGCTCTCCGCAAAATGCGAATCGGAGCGTTTCCGCATTCCGAAAAATGCGAATGCGGACTTTTTCTACTCCCTGTTCGAGTCGCAGAAAGGTTCCGGCGGGCGGAACAGTTTCTTTTCCATGCACCCGTTCCGCGCCTATAAAATCTGGGAAAACGCGATGCTTTTTTCCGACAGGGAGATTTCCGAAGCATTTGAAGCGATTTTCGAGGCAAGCAAGCAGATGGTGACCGGAGGCGATCCGCGCCTTGCACTGGAAAATCTGGTCATGAACATCGCAGGGCGCTGAAAGGAGCGGGATCATGCTGAAAATCGCAGCGGACGACAAGATACCGTTTCTCAGGGGCGCTCTCGAACCTTATGCGGAAATCACTTATCTTCCCGGCGGGAAAATCACTCGGAACGATCTCCTTCATGCGGATGCCCTGATCACCCGCACCCGCACGAAATGCAACGCCGAACTGCTGGACGGCACCGCGGTGAAATTCATCGCCACGGCTACGATCGGCTACGATCACATCGACACTGCCTACTGTCGGGCACACGAAATCGCATGGACGAACGCCCCCGGATGCAATTCCGGCTCCGTCATGCAGTACATCACCTCTCTCCTTCTGCGGTATTCCCTGAAAACGGGGCAGAGCCTGAAAGGAATGACGCTCGGCGTGGTCGGCGTCGGAAATGTGGGGGCTAAAGTCGCAAAAGCGGCAAAACTTCTCGGCATGAAAGTGCTTCTGAACGATCCGCCCCGGGAACGGCAGGAGGGAGCAGGCAAATACTCTCCTCTCGACGTCATCCTTGAACAGTCCGACATCATCACATTTCATGTCCCGCTGATCCGGACGGGTTCCGATGCGACGTTTCATCTGGCGGACAGGAATTTCTTTGAACGGGCGTCCAAAAAACCGTTTCTCATCAATTCCTCGCGCGGGGAAGTCGTGGACAATGCCGCTCTGAAAACGGCGTTGAAAGCAGGGAAACTGCGCGGTGCGGCTCTGGACGTCTGGGAAAATGAACCGGAAATCGACCTCGGGCTGCTGAACCTGCTGGATTACGCCACACCGCACATCGCGGGATATTCCGCGGACGGAAAGGCAAACGGCACCTCAATGAGCGTCAATGCGCTTGCATCGTTCTTTGCCCTGCCGCTGTATGAATTCGAGCCTGATGTTCCCCCGCCGGAAGATCCGTTGATCCGGGTTCCGGCGGAAGGCTCCCGGGAGGAACGGCTCGCAGAAGCGGTCTTCCGTTCCTACGACATTCTTTCCGACGACCGACGGCTCCGCATGTCTCCCGCCGCATTTGAAAAACTGCGCGGCGACTATCCGCTCCGCCGGGAATTCGCCGCCTACCGGATCTCCGGGGCGGATGATCTCGCCAGTCTATATTCCGGACTCGGATTTCAAATTTCAAAGGAGCAGTAAGTGTTTGCAAAGCTGAAAAAAATTCTCACCTTCTACTACATGAAAGCGGTCCGTGACAAAGGGACCCCGGAATACATTGCGCGCGGCTGGGCGATCGGCATGTTCGTCGGCTTCGCGATTCCGTTCGGACTTCAGCTTGCGATCTCCATTCCCCTGTCCTTCCTGATGAAAGGCTCGAAACTGGGTTCGATTCTCGGGACATTCACCACAAACCACTTTACCATTTTCATCATCTACCCGTTTCAATGCTGGCTCGGCAACAAGATCATCTGCGGAAATCTTTCTCTCAATAAAATCGAATGCATGATGCGCGATGTGCTGGAACACCGCAACTATGAAACACTGTTCGACATGGGACTTGAAGTCGCCGTCTCCTTTTTCATCGGCGGACTGCTGCTCGCAGTCATCTCCACGCCGGTCTGTTACTATGTCATCAGGCGCATCGTGGTCAAGTACAGGCTTCTGCGTGAAAAAGCCCGTGCGAAGAAGTCCGC
>DXVA01000374.1:2115-4295 GCA_019408975.1 Lentisphaeria bacterium
GGCAGAAAGTGAGGCAGTATGGCGCTGGAACAACGAATCATAGACCCGGAAAAGGAAGCGGCGGAGCTGAACCGCAGAATTACGGAACTGGAAAACCTTCTGCTCGAAACGGAAAATTTCAGAAAGAGGCAGTTCCTGATTTCCGCGTCTTCCGTCCTGATCATCCTTCTGATTCTGATCTCCTTCGCAATCGGGATGATCGGATATTTCATGAGTTATCCGAAAAAAGAGCTGATGGGTGAACTGACGCGTAATATCAAGCTCTCCTACACCCCCGCGGAACTGCGTGAAATGGGCAAAGGGTTCCAGTCCAGATTCCTGTCAACGTTCCGGCGCAAGGCGCAAAATTCGTTTCAGCACGAGATTCCGATCCTCCGCCGCGAATTCAAACATGAATTCAAAAAAACCGTTCTGCATACCGATTCCAATTTCAAAAAACGGCTCGAACAACTCCTGAAACATCGTCTTGACCTCAATAAACAGGAGCTTCTGGAACGTTATGCGTCCAATCGGAATATCCCGCGCCGGGAGCTGGAAAAAGCGATCGATGCGGCAAATGAAAAACTGATCCACGGTGTTCTGCAGCGTTTCACGGAACAGACGTTCCCTGCACAGACCCGCCTGAACGACTTGAATTCGGATCTGGAAATGTTCCGCACTCTGCCGGACTATACGGCACTGGCAAATGAACCGCGCGACTTTCTCGAAAGCCGTCTTTATGAGAATATCCTCGAATACACGGTCTACCTGCTGAATGAAAGCAAAGGCGTCTCCGGGAACAGGGAGGCGGCAGAATGAACGATCATCTGGAAGAAAGGCTGACCGACCTTGCATTTGAACTCAAAAAACACCACAGGCGCTACCGGAGTTCTTTCCGCAACGTGATTATTTTTTACATCTTCATCATTATTTTCGTTCTGATCTATACAACCATTATCGGCTACAAGATTCAGGAACTGGCGGAACCCCGCACCGCCGCGGCTCTCATCGGAAGCAAAGTCATCGTCACACCGGAATACGGCAGAGACCTGGACCCGACAGCGGAGCTTCTTGCGCAGTCCACCATGCAGATTCTGCCGATGGCATTTCAGTATCTGGGCGATTCGCTCCGCAGTGAAATCGACGCATCCGCGGATGAACTCTGCAAAAAAATCGAGGAACAGTATGTTCCGGTCCTCAACAAGGCGATGGCGGAGACGATCCGCCGGAAAGACAGCGGCAAAGATTTTGAGAAACAGCTGCTCGACGATTTGACGGATCGGATCGACCACACGGCGTTTGACGAATATTTACGGACAAAATTCATTTATTCCCTGCCCTATTTCCACAGTTACATCAACAGACTGCGCAGGAAACCCGTCAAAGAGCTGTCACGAAAGGAATATGTGGAACGCGACCTGCTGCTCTGCTGGCTTTATCTTCAAGACGGGGAGCGTTACAAGGACACGAATCATTCCGCCCCTCTGTTTGAAATCACCTCCTCCATGCAAAGCGCGCTGGAGGAAGCCGCGAGGGAAAATCCGGTTCAAAAACCGCCGCAGGAATTATAATCACAGGCGGCGCCAGTCACAGTTTCTTCACTTCCCCGATGAAAGCCGGCAAATCTTTCGTATAAAGATAGGGATTCGTTTTCTTCTGTGCGCCGAGCGATTCATATGGAACATGCCCATAATCATGCCCGGAATAAACAATCAGCGAATCCGGAAGCGGATACAGAATTTCGCGCATCGTATGAAACATGACCACCGGGTCGCAATACCCGCAGCAGTCGATGAAAAGAGTATCTCCCGTAAAAATCGCGGAATCGTCCCCGAGGCGGTAACAGACACTGCTTACGGCATGTCCGGGTGTAAAAAGACACTCGATATAAGAGTCTCCGAAAGGCAGACGCAGATGATCCGCCAGCCTGATATCCGAATGCACGCGGCATTCCGGGTGCGCCGCGACTTGTGCGGGAAATTCTTTCAGGACATCGTCAAGACCGGAAATATGGTCGCGGTGCCCGTGTGTGATCAGGATATATTTCGGCTTGGCATCCGGGTGTCTCCGAATCTCCGCAATGATTTTCGACGTGTCGCCGCACGGGTCCACCACTGCGGCATCACCGTTGGGAGCATGGATGAAATAAGAAAAATTATCGTCAAGACCGCCCACAGCCAGTTGTGTCACCTCAAACATGT
>DXVA01000375.1:0-869 GCA_019408975.1 Lentisphaeria bacterium
GCCGTTTGCTTTGCAGAGGGCGGCGACACGTTCGAGGGAATCGCTTTCGGTCATGAAAATGATTCTCGTGTCCCGCGGCAGCCATGCGAGCTCCTCCGGCAGCCAGAAAACATCTGTGACGATTGTTTTGATTTCCGGCCTGTCCAGTGCGTCGAAAAGTTCCTGCGAGAAATTTTTCTTGCAGGAAAGCACCCCGTAACCGATTGCATTTGCCGTCACTGAAACGAAGATCAGAGCGCAGATTCCGTATTTCGCAATGCGGGTGAGCCTGTCCGATGAGAGCAGTACCACTGTCAGCACGCAGACGACCGGTATGATGTTCATGAAATGCCGTCCGCCCCAGAACATCCCGATCAGCTCTTCATTCAGCATCGCCGGCGGAATCAGGACTCCGGCGGCGGCAACCCATGCGAGGAAACGGATTTTCCGGTCATTGTTCCGGAACAGGAACGGGATGGAAAAGATGCAGGCGGCGATGACCGGCAGATGATCCAGAAGCGATTGGAAGATGAATACTCCTCTGGTATCTCCGAACAAATTGCAGAAACTGCTGAACAGGCATAATCCTGCAATCAGCGGGTACAATATGGCTTCCGCATATTTTGCCGTTTTTCTCCAGGAACAGAAAATGCCGCCCGCGGCGAGCAGAATTGCCGGAACGCTGTTCAGAATGGGGATGGGCATGCAGAGCAATGTCAGGTACATAAGGTAATCCCGCAGTTTCGCTGTGAAAAACGGATTGTTCCTGACGGCTCCTATGCCGGAGTAGACGACGGAGTGCATCCCGAACACCGAACCGGAATCCTGCCAGTTGAAAATCATCAGCGGCAGGATCACCGTCCATGCGCCCGCGCTGAATGCGATCAGGC
>DXVA01000375.1:879-4277 GCA_019408975.1 Lentisphaeria bacterium
CTTCCAGGAAAAACAGGTGACGGCGATCCCCAGGAAAATCCCGAACGCAAGGATGAATCCTTCTTCGCGGAACAGGGAGGAGATGCCGGTAAGGAGCCCGCCGCAGAACAGCAGAACGGACTCCGCCCGGGAATCCATTGCTTTCAGGACGGTCCAGATTCCCATCGTTGCAAAAAATGCCGCGGTCGTGGTTTCCAGAAAAACGCCGGAGTAAAAAAGGAACGGCGTGCCGAAAGCGCATAACAGCATGACAAGTGAGGCTTTCCGGTCATTCATTCCCAGGTTTTTCGCAATCAGCCCCGCGAAAAGAATGCTGAGCAGCCCTGTGATCACCGGAAGCAGGACCAGTCCCGGACGTCCTGCCGCATTGTAGAGAAAAGATGCCGCCCACGGGAAGAATGCCGAGTATGCCGAACGCCATTGCCCGTTTCCCTCCTGTATGAAGTAAGGCTTCGGATAGGCGCGCAGTCCCTGTTCCGGGACCTGCATGAGACCGGCAAAAGGGTCCGGCAGATATTTCTGCGAGGTTTCCGCATAGGCTCTGACTGCGGCAATGCGGTTGCCTTCGTCGCTGATCCAGATCGAATCGTGCGGCAGAAGCGTGACGAACAGAAACAGATAGAGAATCGCGATTCCGGCAAATGTAAAAGCGGACATTTTTTTCTGTATGGGTTCCAGCAGAGGCGTCATATGTTTTCCTTTTATTTAAAAATTGGTTTCATAGTGCGATGCTCCGCATCGCAAAAATAGCTTCGTGCAGGACTCTCAGTCCTGCCGCGTTCCAGCTGCGCAAGCTGGTCGCCGCAGGCGAGATCCCCGATACCCTGCGTGCTCTGCACCGGGGGTGTTCATTTTATTCAATCTTTCCGTGATTCCTGACCTTTACCGGAAGATAGTTTTGAATCTCCGGAAATCAAGCAAAGATGAAAATTTTTCCGAAGATCCGCCGCCGTACATTGACAAGAGAGGTTTATTTGTGTATATTCCCTTTTGAATCATTAAGCGAAACGGAGAAGAATGAAAAGTCTGCGCGCATTTGAAATCGTGGAGTATATCGAAAAACATAAGTTCTGTTCCCTTGCGGAACTTATGGAGAAATTTCATGTTTCGCAGGCTACGATCCACCGCGATATTTCGGCGCTTGTCAGGGACGGTAGAATCCGCAAGGTTCACGGGGGAGTCGCCTCGCTTTCCTCCGCACAGGCGCTTCAGGCTCCGGGCAAGGATATCATGCCGTCCCATTACCGCGAGCGCATGAATATCGACATGCCTGCAAAGGAGGCGATCGCGAGGAAGGCGCTGCGCGAGATCAGCGACGGCGACATCATTTTTCTGGACTCCTCCACAACGGTGTATTATCTGGCGCATATACTCCAGAAGTCTTCGTTTGCGAATCTGACGATCATAACGAATTCGGTTCTGGTCATACAGGAGTTCACGAACTTTCCCGCCAATTATTTTCTTGTCGCGCTCGGCGGCAACTTCGATCTTCAGCTCAATGCATTTCTCGGGCAGGCAGCCATGCGCGAGCTGGAGCATCTGCAGATCGACAAATCGTTTATTTCCGGCGTCGGGATCACGGAGGCGGGAGTGTTTTCACGGCATGAAAACCATACCTTTTTCCTTCACCGGATGCTGGAGCTGTCCAGAACGAACTATCTGCTTCTGAACGGCTCCAAGTTCGGGAAAGGGGGGCTCTATTCCATTGCCCCGCTGGAGATGTTCGACAAGGTGATCTCGGAACAGAGGCTCCCCGATTACGCGGAGGCTGTCTGTTTCCGTAAGCGGGACCGCTGACTGTCTGCGGGAAACGCTTCCTTCGGAAAGAGGGATGGCGCCGTTCCTTTTTCCTCGAAAGACGGGATTTTTGAATTGTTTATGGTATTATGCGGCAGACTGCAAACGAGTTGTTTGTTGTTCTCTGTTCCTTATTAACATACTGAATCTGAAAAGGAAGGAAATTCCAGAAAAGCACAAAAAAATAAAAAAAATATCGTATTTTGTTTGAAATCTTTTTATTTCTGCACTAGATTATTATGATGACACATTATAATTCAACAAATTCTGATAGGGTTGTGCAATATGTTTCAAAGAATATGGACCCCGGAAATGATCAAGGAGTATATCATTTCCAGCAATGGAAAAGAGCCGCTGAACTCCCACTACTACTCAACGAACCATCCCAGCATCTACGCCGCCGCTGAACGAATTTTCGGTTCGTGGGGAAATGCGATCAACGCCGCAGGGCTGGATTACAATGCGATCCGCAAATACAAGGTCTGGACCCGTATGCGGATTGTTCAGACGATCCGCAAGAAAAGCAAGGCGGGGGAACAGCTTTCCAGCCAGTATGCGCAGAATAATTTCAAATCTCTCTATATGGCGGCGGTCCACCACTTCAAGTCATGGGGGAAGGCGATTCAGGCATCCGGGCTGGATTACAATAAAATCCGTATGCGCCGCAGCATGACGGAAGAACAGATCCGTGCCGAGATCATTCGTCTTTACAAGAGCGGCGAGGATATGGCATACTCCAATATCCGTAAAAACCATCAGTATCTGCTTGCCTACGGAATGAAGAAGCTCGGCGGCGGAAGCTGGGCGGAGGCGCGCCGCGCATGCGGAATCATGGAGAACTTCCGTCTTCCGAAAGAGAAACGCCGTCTTTCCAAGATCAGAATGAAAAAGTGCTGGCAGCCAGGCTTGTTTTGAGGCAAAAGCCGGAAATTGAACTTCGGAGTTGTCTGCGGATTTTGATGTTTTTCCTGTTTTTCTGCCTGAAAGTATTTGATTTTCCGGCAGGGCGGGTTATCTTACAGCAGAATTTTTGAAAATACCCCATGAGGGAGTAGTTAGCGTGCCTCTTGCACGCGGCAAGTCAACATACCGGCCCGTTCAGGTCTGGCTTGCCTTAAATAATGAGACTCATGTATGACCGGTACGGTTGTACAGAGTCTTTGTCTTTTCAAGGCCCGTACTGCTTTCCGGCGGAAACGGG
The DNA here is from genome assembly GCA_019408975.1 of Lentisphaeria bacterium. GTDB lineage: Bacteria > Verrucomicrobiota > Lentisphaeria > Victivallales > UBA1829 > UBA11452. The sequence goes on from DXVA01000375.1 coordinate 3,878, forward strand.
TCTTTTCTTTTGTCCGGATCGGGAGGCAAGATGAAAAAAGTGTTTATGGAGTCGCCGGAGGAAGCTTTGAGGCGGCTGGGTACGGATGGGGCGAACGGGCTGAAGGCGGAGCAGGTCGCGGAGAGCAGGCGTCTTTACGGAAGCAATGCATTTACCCGGAAGAAGCCGGATTCCCTGTTGAAGCGGATCTGGGATGCATCGTGCGAACCGATGCTGATCATGCTGATTCTTGCCGCGGTGATTGCACTGGGAGTCAATATTGCCCGTGCCTGTTCCGGCGGCGAGGCGAATTTTCTGGAATGCCTGGGGATTTTTGCGGCGATTTTCCTTTCCGTGGTGATTACTGTTGTGATGGAGGGCAGGAGCGCCAGAGCCTTTGAGGCTCTGAACAGGATCAATG
>DXVA01000376.1 GCA_019408975.1 Lentisphaeria bacterium
AGACTGTTTTGAGAAACTGCCGTTCATCAGGAATCCGGTCTGCCCCGGCTGCGGCGGAGAACTTTACGGAATCCTGGACGTCTGCACGGATTGTCTGCACGCGGAAAAGAAGTTCCCGTGGAAACGCGCCGCCGCGCTGTTCAAAATGACCGGAAGCGCCAAAGAGGTGATCTATCAGTATAAATACCGGAAAGGCCCCGAACTGGCGCGTCCGCTGGGCAGGCTCGCGGCAGGGTGCCTCGGAAACGCCGGCATCAAGCCGGATCTCATCGTTCCCACCCCGCTTCACTGGTTCCGTCATCTCCAGCGCGGCTACAATCAGGCGGAACTCCTCTGCGATGTCATCGGGCGGGAAACGGGAATCCCCGTCAAGAACCTTCTGAGGCGGAAAAAGTGGACGAGACAGCAGGCGCGGCTCGACAGAAAACAGCGAATTCGAAATTTACATCAAGCTTTTTCGATAATTGACTCGACTAATTGCCGAAACAGATGTATATTACTCGTCGACGACGTAATGACAACCGGCTCCACACTGTCGGCGGCAGCGGAAACGCTTCTCGACGCCGGCGCTGCGGAGGTTGACGTTCTTGTATTGGCAAGAAGACAAAGGGATTAAAAAACTATGGCAGCAGCACTGTTCAGAAAATCAAAGTATTCGACGATAAGCGGAATCCATACGGAGCCGCCGGCACCGCATCACACCGGCCTTACCGCCGAACCGCTTAAAAAGAAAGAGATTCCCGAGGGACTGTGGGAAAAATGCAAAAAGTGTGAAGAGATCATCTACACCAAAACCCGCGAGGAAAATCTGAATCTCTGCCCCCGCTGCTCCTATCATTATCCCATGACCGCACAGCAGAGAATCGCACTCCTCACCGATGAAGGCTCATTCAAGGAAATTGATGCGCACATCGAATCCGTCGATACCCTCAAATTTGAAGGAGTCGCCTCCTATACCGACAAACTTGCCGCCAGCAAGAAAAAAACCGGGCTGACCGATGCGGTCATCTGCGGGCACGCAAAACTCAACGGCATCCACTACGCACTCGGCGTGATGGATTTCCGTTTCCTGGGCGCCAGCATGGGAGCCGTCGTAGGAGAAAAAATCACACGCATCATTGAATTTGCAACGGCAAAGAAACTCCCGCTGGTCATCGTGACCGCCAGCGGCGGAGCACGTATGTATGAAGGCATGATCAGCCTCATGCAGATGGCGAAGACCAGCGGCGCGCTGGAACGCCATCAGGAGGCGGGGCTTCCTTATATCGTCATCATGACGCATCCGACGACAGCCGGAGTCACGGCAAGTTTCGCCTCGCTCGGCGACCTGATTGTGGCTGAACCGGATGCTCTGATCGGTTTTGCCGGTCCCCGCGTGATCAAGGACACAACACAGGCGAATCTGCCCGAAGGTTTCCAGACTTCCGAGTTCCTTCTGAAAAAAGGTTTGATCGACCGGATCATCGACCGGAGAAATTTACGTGCAGAAATCAGTTTGTGCCTTGAATATTTCACTTCACGTGCTAATAGTAAGGGGTCTCAGAAAAAAGAGACTGCCAAATAAATTTTGATATTTTTGCCGCCGACGGTGGACTCTATGTATCGGAATTGCGTGAACCTGGTCAGATGGGGAACCAAGCAGCCATAAACGTGGAGACCGGGTACTGTAGAAATTCTATGGTCGGCGGCTCTTTTCTTTTTAAAAGACGGAACATTATGATATCTGAAAGAAAGGAAATTTCATGAAACGATCCGATTCCCGCCTGAACGACCAGCTCCGTAAAGTAAAAATCATTCCGGACTACCTCGCACATCCCGCAGGTTCGGCGCTGATTGACATCGGCGGCACCAAAGTAATCTGCGCGGTCTCTTTCGAACCCGGCGTTCCCCCGTGGATGCGTGCGCAGGGTGTCCCCGGCGGCTGGGTAACCTGTGAATACGGACTGCTCCCCTCCTCCACGCACCAGCGCAACCAGCGCGAGGCGTCCAAAGGCAAACAGAACGGCCGCACAATGGAAATCCAGCGTCTGATCGGACGAAGTTTCCGCTCGGTGATTGATCTGATCGCGCTCGGGCCGAATACAATCTATATAGACTGTGATGTAATCGACGCGAACGGGGGAACCCGTTGTGCTTCGATTACGGGAGCATCCGTCGCGCTCCAGCTCGCATTCCGCAACCTGATGAACAGGAAACTGATCCAGACCTTCCCGATGCGGGAAAACGTCGCGGCGGTCAGTGTCGGCATGAAAAGCGGCGAATGCCTGCTGGACCTCTGTTACGAGGAGGATTCTTCCGCGGATGTGGATATGAATGTCGTCATGACGGAATCCGGCAGAATCGTTGAAGTGCAGGGAACCGCGGAGGAAAAGCCGTTCACCCGCGCGGAACTGGATACGATGCTGAATCTGGCGAAACGCGGTCTTGACAAACTATTCGAAGATCAGCGTAAAGCCATTGGAAATGAAGCTCTTCCGAAGCCTGCACCCAAAACGTTCGGCAATCTCGGCAGTGTTCTCGACAACGCACTGAAAACAAAATAATGAATTTTTTATAAATTCCGCTTGAAAAAATAAAAAATGCTGGCATATTACATGGCATCAACCGGCAAGCGAGCATAGCTCAGTGGTAGAGCATCACGTTGCCAACGTGATGGTCGTGGGTTCGAGTCCCATTGCTCGCTCCATTTTTTTGTACATTTTCCAATTTTTCCCGGTAAATAAGATGATGGATTTTCATTTCCGCCTCAATCTCTGTTTTCCATTTCAATTCGTCTTGCCTGTTCCGCCGCTTCGTGCTATATTACCGGTCTATGTAAAATGATCCAACCAGGCAAGGACAATCAATGACAACCAGCAAATATCAGATCGATATGTGCCACGGACCGCTGTTTGGTAAAATCGTGCTGTTCGCGCTGCCGCTGATGTTCACCTATATCCTTCAACTGCTTTTCAATGCAGTCGACCTGATCGTGATCGGGCATTACGCTCCTCATGAAGCAATGGCGGCAGTCGGCGCGACAATGAACCTGAATTCCCTGGTCATCAACATATTCATCGGAATTTCCATCGGCACGAATGTCCTTGCAGCCCGCTTCTTCGGGGCGAAGGATTCCGGCGGTATGAGCCGTACGGTTCATACATCCATGACCGTTGCGATATATGGCGGAATCGCCTTGATGATCGTCGGGCTCGCCGTCGCCAGGCCTCTGCTGGTGCTGATGGATACGCCCGAAGATATCCTCCCCATGTCCTGCACCTATATCTGGATCTGTTTCTGCGCCATCCCGTTTATTATGCTTTACAACTTCGGCTGCGCCATCCTGAGAGCCGTAGGAGACACCCGCAGGCCGCTCTATTTTCTGATCATTGCGGGAATCGTGAATGTGCTTCTGAATCTCTTTTTCGTGATCGTGTGCGGCATGGACGTCGGCGGCGTCGCGCTGGCAACGGCAATTTCGCACGGTATCTCGGCTTTTCTGATTCTGAAAACCTTGATCTCCGCCCGTGACGTCTACCGCCTTCAGCTCAAAAAATTGTCCGTGGACTTCACGATCTTCAAAGAGATGCTGAAGATCGGCATTCCCGCCGGCGTGCAGAGCTCCTGTTTCGCCGTTTCCAATATGATCATTCAGTCTTCGATCAACTCATTCGGCTCCCTGGCAATGGCGGGAACGACGGCGGTGCTCGGTCTGGAGGGGATTGTATATGTCGGGTCCTATGCATTTCACCAGACAGCCATTTCGTTCGTAGCCCAGAACCTCGGCGGCAGGAAGTTCAAACGGATTCTGAAAAGTCTCTACGGCTGTTTTCTCTGCGCCTCCGGCTGCTGCCTGATCATGGGACTGGGATTTTACTTTGCGGGAGAGTTTCTGCTTTCCATTTTCAATCCGGACCCGAATGTAATTGCCTGGGGGATGCTGCGGATGAAAATCCTATTTACCACGTATGTTCTCTGCGGAATCATGGACGTGGCAAGCGGCGGACTGCGGGGGCTCGGTTATTCGCTCCTGTCCGCAGTCGTCTCGTTTCTCGGCGCCTGCGCATTCCGTGTCTGGTGGGTTTTCGCAGTATTCCCGCACTACCGGACCATGGAAAACCTGATGCTTTCCTATCCGATTTCGTGGCTCCTTGTCGCAATAGTCAGCGGCGGGCTCCTTTACTGGATATGCCGCAGAATAATCCGTAGCCATTGCAGCCGTTCCGTCGCGTGGAGCAAGCTGGGCCCGGGCGTCCCCAGAGGCTTCCGGTACCTGGG
>DXVA01000377.1 GCA_019408975.1 Lentisphaeria bacterium
CAGGGCGCCATCGGCGATATCTTCAACTTCAAGCTGGAGCCGTCCCTGACACTCGGCTGCGGTTCCTGGGGCGAGAACTCCGTCAGCGGAAACGTCGGCCCGAAACACCTGCTCAACATCAAATCTATTGCACAGCGGAGAGAAAATATGCTTTGGTTCAGAGTGCCCCCGAAAATCTTCTTCAAATACGGCTGCATGAAGGAAGCCTTCACGGAACTGGAAGGCAAGAAACGCGCTTTCATCGTGACGGACGGATTCCTGTTCAACAGCGGCGTTCTCAAAGAACCTCTTGAATATCTCGAAGCAATGGGAATTCAGGCGGACATCTTCGCGGAAGTCCTGCCCGACCCGACTCTCGGAACCGCGAGAAAAGGCGTGGACCGCATGAATACCTTCAAGCCGGACCTGATTATTGCGGTCGGCGGCGGCTCCCCGATGGACGCAGCCAAGATCATGTGGCTCATGTATGAACACCCCGAGATCAAGTTCGAGGATATGGCGATGCGCTTCATGGATATCCGCAAGCGTATCTTCAAGTTCCCGAAACTCGGCGCCAAGGCGGAACTGGTCTGTATCCCGACCACCTCCGGAACAGGTTCCGAAGTGACTCCGTTTGCCGTGATCACCGATGAAGCCACGGGCAACAAATATCCGCTGGCGGATTATGAACTGACTCCGAATATGGCGATCATCGACACCCGTCTCGTCATGGGAATGCCTCCGCGCCTGACAGCCTATTCCGGCATCGACGCTCTGGTTCATGCCCTTGAAGCGCGCGTATCGGTTCTTGCCACGGAGTTCACCGACGGCATTGCGCTTGAAGCCGCGCGCCTTGTGTTCAAATATCTGCCGATTGCCTATTCGAACGGTCCGCGCGACCTGCGTGCAAGAGAGCAGATGCACCATGCGTCCGCAATGGCCGGTATGGCGTTCGCCAATGCGTTCCTCGGCGTCTGCCACTCCATGGCGCACAAGCTCGGCGGCGAGTTCCATGTTCCGCACGGCCTTGCAAACGCCCTGCTGATCAGCTATGTGATCCGCTTCAACGCGACGGAAAAACCGGTCAAACAGGGAACCTTCCCGCAGTATGACCATCCGCACGCGAAAGAGAGATACGCGCAGATTGCGGATTATCTCGGGCTCGGCGGAAAGAGTGCGGACGACAAGGTGGAAAAACTGATCGCCGCGATCGAAGACCTGAAAGCGAAGGTCGGCATTCCGAAATCCATCAAGGAAGCCGGAGTTCCCGAGAAGGAATTCCTTGCCGCGGTGGATGCCCTCAGCGAGAAGGCGTTTGACGACCAGTGCACCACTGCGAATCCGCGCTATCCGCTGATCACCGAGATCAAACAGATGTATCTCGACGCATATTATGGTAAATAAACTCTGAATTGAGTTTGAAACTTTGAAGTATTGCAGTATCTTTATTATAGATTGGATACTGCAATACTTTTTACCTGTTTGCGCATAGGAGATGGCTGGAATTTATGGAAAAACCTAAAATCGTAATTTGTATCGGAAGCTCGTGTTTCTCGCGCGGAAATACAAAAAACGTCGAGATTGCGGAGAAATACCTGGAGGAGAACGGATATAAGGATGAGGTGGATGTGGACCTTTCCGGTTCTCTCTGCCAGGGACACTGCGCCGAGGGCCCGATCGTCGTTATCAATGATCGTATCTATACTAAAGTCGATACCGGCTTGATGCTGGATCTTCTTCGTCAGATACTGCCTCCGAAGGAACAAAAGAAGTAGTATTTGTGTCATAATCTTATATTATTGCGATAATCTGCCGGAGGAAAATGCGCGGCATTTCGGGGGCTCCGGCAAGGAAAAGAGTGGAGAAAAGAGATGAATCATAATTTCCCCGTCTTTACAATAGATAACGAGTGCCAGGACTGTTATAAATGCGTCCGGCACTGTCACTGCAAAGCGATCCGGATCGTCAATGCGCGCGCCGCGGTCATTCCCGAACTCTGTGTCTGCTGCGGAACCTGCGTCAAGGTCTGCCCCGCCCATGCGAAGAAAATACGGTCCGACTTGAGCCGTCTGCGCTTCCTGCTGGAAAACGGGGAGACTCTCTATGCCTCGATTGCTCCTAGTTTTGTGGGATACTTCAAAGGCGTTTCGATCAACCGTCTCGCCGGCGCCTTGAAGAAACTCGGTTTTGCAGGAGCCTCGGAAACGGCTCTCGGCGCGGAACTCGTAAGCGCCGAAACCGGGAAAATCGTTCAGGAGAGCGATCGGAAACTTTTTATCTCAAGCGCCTGTCCGGCGTCCGTGGATTATATCCGGAAATATGCGCCGGAATATATTGCTTCCATCGTTCCCGTCGTGTCGCCTGTAATGGCGCATGCAAAACTTCTGAAACAGACTTACGGCGATAAGATCAAGGTGGTTTTCTTCGGGCCCTGCGCCGCCAAGAAAAACGAGGCGGACCGTTCGCCTGACGTCCTTTCGCTTGCCGTCACGTTTGAATCTCTCCGGAATCTTCTGGAGGAAAAGGGGATTGACCTGAATACCGTGGAGGATGCACCGCTTGCACTGAAGGCGGCGGAGGAGGGGCGCGCCTACTCGCTGGAAGGCGGCATGAATGATACGCTCCGCGGCAATGATCCGGATATTCGTTATGTGGCTGTGTCCGGGCTCGCGAATATCGGCAGACTGCTCGGCAGCACGGCTCCTCTGAAAGCGCGCGGCGGCAAGAAGCTTTTCATCGAATGCCTCGCCTGTCATGGGGGATGTGTCAACGGTCCCGTGATGCCGGAGGATGGCTCCGATCTGGAGACACTGATGAATACGATGGATATTGCAGCCTCGACCTCAAGTCTCGGGCGCGACCCGAAGGTGGAGATGAAGGAGGTGCCGGATAAGGATGTGCCGAAAGTGAAAGAACCGACGGAGGCGGAAATCGTCGCGGCTCTGGAGACGGTCGGGAAGCACTCCCCGGCGGATGAACTGAATTGCGGCGGATGCGGTTACAACAGCTGCCGCGAGTTTGCCGCGGCGATGATCGACGGCAAGGCGGAAGCATCCATGTGCCTCTCGTATCTCCGCACGATTTCGCAGAAGACCAGCAATGCGCTGATCAAATATATCCCGGCTTCGGTCGTGATTGTGGACAACAATCTCCAGATTATCGAATGTAACCGCCATTTCGCCAAGATGTGCGGCGAGGACGCTCTGGCTGCTTATGATTCCTGCGGCAACCTGACCGGCGCCGATCTCCGCAGCCTGATTGAGTTTTCCGATCTTTTCGAAAGCGCTTTTGCCGGAGGTTCCGGCGATCTCGAACGCTTCAATCAGATTTACGGCGACCGCATTTTCAATATCAGCGTATTTTCCATTACCGCCGGACGCACGGTCGGCGCGGTCATTCAGGACGTGACGCAGAGCGAACTCCACCGCGAGAAAGTCGCGGAAAAGGCGCGTGAGGTCATTCGCAAGAACGTGACGACGGTTCAGAAGATTGCCCAGTATCTCGGCGAGCATATGGCGGAGACGGAGATCATTCTCCGGGAAGTCGCCGGAAGTTATTCTGAAATCAAGGATAAAAAAGATGGCGATGGAAAATGAAAAGCTCTTTGTAGAACTGGAAGCGAGCCAGTGGACCAAAACCGGTCAGGCTGCCTGCGGCGATGACTTCCGGTGTGTGCGCATCCCGAATGAGAAACGCACGATTGCCGTATTGTCCGACGGTCTCGGCAGCGGCATCAAGGCGAATCTGATGGCGAGCATGACCTCCACGATGGCTCTGGAATTCGTCCGTTCCAATATGGACATTCTCCAGTCCGCCGAGACGATCATGGATTCGCTGCCCGTATGCGAGATCCGCAAGATCAGTTATGCCACGTTCACTGTGTTCGATATGCAGCTCGGCGGCAAGACGCGCGTGATTGAGATGGACAACCCGCCGTTCATCCATTTGCGGAATCTGATCGACCTGCCGAAGAACAACGTCAAGGAGCTGGTTTCCGAGCGCTGGCCGGACCGCAAGATGAAGATTACCGAGGTCACGATGGCTCCGGGGGATCGCCTGATCGCATTTTCGGACGGCGTCACACAGGCGGGGCTGGGATGCCCCGGCTGGAAATTCGGCTGGCGGCGCGAAGGCGCGCTGAATTTCATTAAACGCGTTGTGGAGAAAAATCCTGAAATTTCGGCGCGTGACCTTGCCACGATGATTGCGGCGGAAGCCATGGCGGTGCATCCGGAACGGAAGTGCAAGGATGACATTACCT
>DXVA01000378.1:0-1618 GCA_019408975.1 Lentisphaeria bacterium
TGGGATACCCATGCCATGGACCTCGGTTTTGAGGACGATACCGCAATGCTGTGGGGTGTCGCCGCAATGCAGTGGAGCACGGTTCTGCACATTCCGGTTCCGCGCGGCGCACTGATCCCGAAGGGACTGCATGGAATTCTTGTCGCAGGGCGGATGCTGGCAGTGGACCACAATCTCTCGCAGGCGGTGCGCATGAAAGATTGTATGCAGTTTACCGGCGAGGCGGCGGCTGTGATGGCTTCGCTTGCCGTCAGGATGCACTGTGATGTCCGCGATGTGCCGTATCAAAGGATTGCGGACGAGCTTGCCTGCGGGGATTACAGTGGCGAAAATGAAAAAATCCTGTTGAAAACGGAGGCTGAAATCCTGAACGGGCTCCGGTCCGGGGCGCCGGGGCAGGCGATCTGGTCCGCATACCGTATGGGCGGAAGCGCTTATCTGAAAGCTCTGTTGGAAGAACCGGAGCCGGTCTGCGCTCATGCGGCTTTTGCCCTTGCGCTTCTGAAGGAGAAATCCTGTCTGGGGGTTCTGCGTGAACTGGCGGAAAAGCGGAATTCCCGCCGGGCGGAAACTCCGCGCAGTGAACCGCACCGGCAGGAATACGGCGCAATCGCAGTTTACCTGCTCGGATGGATGGGAGACGCGGAGAGCGTCGATCTGCTGACGGGAATCCTGAAGGAGCGCCGCTCGGCACAGTATGCAGTCAATGCTTTGAATGCCCTGATGCGGATTGGAGAAGATTCGGAAGAATTGAGACCGAAGATCGGTTTTGCGCTGAGCGAGTTTGCCGGGATTCCGCAGATTCCGCTGACGATCTGCTGTTTCGGGAGCAGCCGTCCGCTGAACATTCTGAACCGGATGCGCATTCTGATCTGCGCGCGCCTTGACAAATGGGGAATTCATCATCATATTGATGCCGTCCTGAACGGCGGGAAACTGACGCAGACGGAACGGAACATGTGGAAGAGGTTGTGCCGATGATTCAGGTGCTGGAACGTTTTGCGAAGATCATGAACCATGTCTCCGCGCATGGTGAGGCGCCATGCCGTCTGCGTGACCTTGCAGCGATGCTGGAAGTTTCGCCGTCCGCATGTGCCAATATCGTTTCCAGCATGGTGAAGCTGGGGTATCTGGAATCTGCGGAACAGGGCGGGTACCGGCTTGGCCCGACTCCGTCCCTGCTGGTTCGTTCCGGCACCTACAAGCAGTATGTTGTGCAGGCTGCCGCGCCTTTTCTGGAGGAACTGGTTCGCAGAATCAATGAAAACTGCCTGATCGTGGCGCATTCCGATGGCAAACGGGTTGTCCTGCTGGTCCGTAAGAGCAGCCGTGAACTTCAGTTGAATGAGCCTCTCATGACGGAAAATCTGATGCATACAGCGACCGGGTGCATCATGCTTGCCCACATGACGGAAGATGAGTTGAGGCGGTATGAGGCGGTTCAGCCGTTTGACGGTTCGATTTTTCCCGCTGTCTCCTCCTGGGGCGAATTCCGGGCGAGACTCGCCGGCATCCGGCGTGACGGAATCGCGTTCGACAACCGGGGCACGGGGCTGGAGAGCCGTCGCGCGCTGGCGGTTCCCATTTATTGCAACGGTGAACTGGAGTGTGTGCTCGG
>DXVA01000378.1:1628-4234 GCA_019408975.1 Lentisphaeria bacterium
AAGCATCGCGCCTGCATTGCCCTGAACTGCCGTAAAACCGCCGGGCGCATTTCCGCGGCATTGGACGCATTATGACTGAAAAAGGCATTTCCATAATTGAAAAAATCCTGAAGAACTTGTAAAAGTGCCGTCATTGAAGTATTTTAAAGCTCCTTTTTATTTTTAACAGAAAAGAAAGACAGGTAGAAATGAAAACTCAAACCAGAAACGGACGCTATGTCGAATTGCTCGATACAACGCTGCGTGACGGGGAGCAGACGCCCGGCGTCGCTTTTACTCCCGCAGAAAAATTTGAGATCGCCCGGATTCTCATTTCTCACCTGCGTATAGACCGGCTTGAAATCGGATCCGCCCGGGTGTCTGACGGAGAGCGCGAGGCGCTTGCCGCGATCCTGAAATGGGCGGAGCACCGCGGTTGTCTCGACCGTATGGAAATCCTCGGATTCGTTGACGGGGGAAAATCCGCCGCATGGATCAGAGATGCCGGAGGAAAGGTTCTGAATCTCCTTGCGAAAGGCTCGGAAAATCACTGTCGCGTTCAGCTCCGCAAAGAGCCGCAGCAGCATTTCGACGAGGTCTGCCGCGAGATCGAGAATGCGCACAAACTCGGACTGGACGTCAATCTTTACCTGGAAGACTGGTCCAACGGGATGGCGCACTCGTTCCATTATGTCTATTCCTTCATGAACGCTCTCAAGGATATGCCGCTGGAGCGGATCATGCTGCCCGATACGCTCGGCGTTATGACGCCGGACGAGGTGACGCGTTGTCTCGACTGGATGTATGCCGCGTTTCCCGATGCCCGGCTTGATTTCCACGGACACAATGACTACGGGCTCGTAACGGCGAACAGTCTTGCCGCCGTCAAAGCGGGAGTCAACGGCATTCATGTGACGGTGAACGGGCTCGGAGAGCGCACCGGCAATCAGCAGCTTGCGCAGCTGGTGGTTGTGATCAACGATCATACGAACCGCACGACACGGGTTCCTGAAAAGGAGCTTCAACATGCGTCGGAACTTGTTCAGACGATTTCCGGCAAGCGTTATTCATGGAATACCCCGGTCATCGGTTCCGATGTATTCACGCAGACCTGCGGCGTTCATGCGGATGGCGACAAGAAGGGGAATCTGTATGCGAACCGTCTGCTGCCGGAGCGTTTCGGGCGCAAACGGAACTATGCCCTCGGCAAACTTTCCGGCAAGGCTTCCCTTGATCAGAATCTTCAGATCATGGGGATGGCGGAACTGGCTCCCGAGGTTCGCTCGAAAGTGCTTCAGGAAGTGGTGCGTCTCGGCGACAAGAAGAAACAGGTTACGCCGTCGGATCTTCCGTTTATCATTGCCAGCGTTCTGCGTACGCCGATCACCGGCCGCGTGAGGGTCGTGGACTATCAGATTGAAAGCAGCTTGAAAAGCACGCCGAAGGCGGTGGTCACGATTGAGCTCGACGGCGAAAAGATCACGGAAAAAGCTTCCGGGGACGGCGGCTACGATGCGTTTGTGAAAGCGTTGCGCAAACTTTTGAAGAAACGTGGGATCACATTCCCGAAACTTGCCGATTATGAGGTAAGAATCCCGCCGGGAGGCAAGACCGACGCACTGGTCGAGACCACGATAAGCTGGGAGATGCCTGAGCGCACCCTGACTACGACCGGAGTCGACAGCGATCAGCTTACAGCCGCCGTCGTCGCGACGGAAAAAATGCTGAACCTGGTGATTAAATAAAAGTTCCGCGCCGGAACTTTGAGAAATTTGTTTTTGAGGGGCTCGCTGCTGAGCCCCTTCATTGTTTTGTGGCATTTCTTCGCAGGATTCATTCGACAGGAGAGAATGACTGTCCATTCGGAAATCAGCCGGATTGGAATTTGACGGCATACCAGACGGCAAGGCAGACCAGGACTCTTTTCCTGTCCTGCTTCATCTGCGGATATATTTTTTCGTATTTTAAGTTACAAAATTTGAAAACATCAAAAATAAGAATACATTACTTTCATATACAATGTAGTTGTGTTGATTGAAAACCGTTATATTTCAGCAAATGCACTGAAAACCCGCCAAGTTGAAAAGTTATTATTTGCTGCGACAAGGGATTATTGTATCCGGATGTATTCACCATTGCGCAAGCCCGGAATGCAATCCCCTGCGAAATATACCCGGTTGGATTGTCTTTGTAACACGGACATCCGCCGGGCGCTTCGTCATGTCGCAGCAGGTTCTTGGCGGGACCTTCAGTGCAGTGATTTTGAAGCGTTCGGCTCTTTTTTGCCCCTGCTGCTTTTTTGTTTGAATCAGATTAAAACAAGTCACAATTTCATCCTCAGTTCCAGCTTCATGAAATTTTTTGTCTGAAATGTCAACAGTTGGCATGTCCTGCCGTATCGGCACCGCAGGATTTTCTTTCTGCCTGTCTGAAAGTCCTGCAATTACATCGTTGAAGTTACAAACAAAGGATGAACCGTGATGATTAAAACATGTTTGAAAAAATGTCTGCCTCCCGTATTTGTTGATTTTTACCGAATATGTTCTTATGGGAGATTGCCCGCGCCCGGCGTGTATGACACCTGGGAACACGCATGTGAAAAATTACATGGAAGGGATTATTGCGAT
>DXVA01000379.1:0-824 GCA_019408975.1 Lentisphaeria bacterium
CGGTTTCGTGTGCGGAAAAGGCAATGCTTCTCGACGCGAACATGCGCATCAACACATGCACCGTCAACACCCTGGATTTCGATTATGCGGGCGAGGCGGAACTGTTCATGACCGAGGCTCCGGCAAAAGCGGTTTTCAACGGAAAAGAACTGCCGTTCAAAACAGAAACAGGAAACGGAAATATAAAAGTCACATTCCGGGTCCCCGGCAAAGGGATCGTCACACTCAAATGAAACGGTTGTTTCCCTGGGCAATGCTGATTATGGCTGTTCTCTCCGCAAGTTGTGTTTCAACGGATTTCTACGCGGTATCGGATACCTCCGGCGAGACGGGCGGCATCACGCTCGTCAAAAGCCGGAGCAATACGGCGCGGAATCTTTTCACACACCTCAAAACCGTCAATTACCTGATCCGCGATCCCGCCTCGGGACTCTTTTACGGGACTGTTTCCAGAATCCCGGGGACAAAACAGGGGGGAGTCGCAACCCTTAAAGCGGATGAAAGCGGCAGGCTTGCCGTGGTTGGTTTTGTGCAAGTCAACGGCTCGGTCCCGTGCCATCTGGCGCTGTCGCCGGACGGCAGTTTTCTCTACACGGCGAATTACAGTTCCGCCTCCATCACGGAACTGCCGTTGAAAAACGGGATTCCGCAATCAGGGAAAGTCATTCGGCATCATGGGAGAGGCGCCGTAAAACGCCAGGAAAAAGCGCATCCGCATTTCGCAGGTTTCGATCCGGCGGGGAAAAATCTCCATGTCGTTGACCTCGGGCTTGACCAGATCAAGGTCTATCGTATTAATAAGCGGACAGATAAGCTGGAGCTGG
>DXVA01000379.1:834-2136 GCA_019408975.1 Lentisphaeria bacterium
TCAAGGTCTATCCGTGGCACGCCGGCAGGGGAATCGAAACGAAAGCCGCGGAAATCATCCGCCTCCATGCGGGAGCGGGACCGCGCCATCTTGTATTTTCCCCGGACGGAAATACGATCTATGTCGCAAATGAACTGGACAGTACGGTATCGTCGTTTGTCCGCCGTAACGGGAAATGGGAGGCTGCGCAAACGATCCGCTCTCTGAACGAACAGCCGAAGGTCAGAAATTATCCCGGGGCAATCCGTATCACGGAAGACGGAAGATTTCTGTTTGTCTCGAACCGCGGGCACAATTCAATCGCGCTGATTGAAACAGGAAAAGGCGGAGCGATGAAACTTCTGGAAACGGCGGACTGCAACGGAGATTTTCCGCGCGATATCGCGCTCTCTCCCGATGAAACGGAAATCATCGCAGCAAACGAAAAATCAGGAACCGTCACATTTCTTGCGTTTGACAGGGAAAACAGGAAACTCGTTCCGAAAAAGGAAAAACTTGTTTTCCCCAGAGCCCTCGGAATTTGCTTCTGCATGTAGCAAAACCGATCTCCGGCGAAGCAGGACACAGAGATGATATCCATTCTTCTGCATGGAATTATAAATAATTTAAAAATCAAACTTTTTATCCTTTCATGCTGGAAATCATGCAAATCATGATTATATTCCGTGGTTCTGTGAATTTAAAGTTTTTAGGAAAACTCCCGTCGGCGGACGGTAATACCGCTTAATCTATGTTTTTTCTGATTGAGAGAGATTATGTTCAGCAAGCTGATTTTTCCTGTATGGAACAGATTCGCCGGCTACTTCAGCAGACGCCAGTTTTACGAGCCGGGCGGATATGTCGAAATCTGGCGCATCGCATGGCCGCTGATTATCCTCAGCGCAAGCAACACCATCATGATGATCACCAACCGGGTCTTCCTTGCATGGGACTCCAAAGACGAAGTCGCGGCGTCCATGCCCGCCTCACAGATGTTTTTCACATTGATGGCATTCTTCCTGATCACGGCGTCTTTCACCGCGACCATTGTGGCACAGCATCACGGTTCGGACAACCGCGAGGGATGCATCCGCGCGACATGGAACGGATTTTATTTCGGTGCAATCGTCGCGGCGCTGCTTGCCTATGCCCTGCCTCTCGGAGGGGCATGGATACTGACGCACAACGGGCATGATCCGCGCATCGCGGTCTACGAAGCGGAATACTTCATCGCACTTTCCCCCTGCGCAGGGCTGATCTGCATGGAAACGCCGTTTCTTTCGTTCTTCACCGGGCGCGGACGTACGCAGATCGTGGCGGCGA
>DXVA01000379.1:2146-4223 GCA_019408975.1 Lentisphaeria bacterium
TGATCTCCGTCCCGCTGAATTATATTTTCGTCTTCGGCAAGCTCGGACTGCCGCCGCTGGGAATTCTCGGCGCCGGACTCGCCAGCTCCATTGCGAGCCTCTGTTCCCTCTGTATCTCCGCTTCCTGCTTCCTGCTCGTGAACCAGAAGGAATACGCGACCCGCAGCCATAAACGTTTCCACGGGGAATACATCAGGAAACTGCTCTGCTTCGGAACGCCGGCGGGGTTCCAGACCTTTCTGCGCAACGCCGCATTCGCCTGCGTCATCATCATGATCGGGCGTCTCGGCAACGAAGCGCTGGCGGCAACCAGCATCGCGCTCTCCATCAACATGATCGGGAATATGCCCATGATCGGGCTTATGGACGCAACCAGCATCATCACCGGGCAATATATCGGCAAACGCCGCCTGCTTGTCGCCGACCGGATCGCAGGCAGATCCATCAGAATGCTGTTTCTCTGGATGCTTTCCATCTCCGTGATTTACCTTTTCTGCCCCCAGCTTCTGATCCGTATTTTCGATTCCCAGAATCAGGGGACAACCAATATGGACAATGCCCTGGTGACGGAATACATCATCACGATCCTGCGCCTTGCCGTGATCTTCAATCTGCTGGACGCCACCAGATTCATAACGATGGGGAGCCTGCGCGGAGCCGGAGACACATTTGTACCGCTCCTGATCGGGCTCGGCACTTCATGGCTGATTCAGATTCCCGGAACGGTCTACCTGGTCTATTTCGCCCATGCTTCAGTGGGCACGGTCTGGCTGTTCATCACATTTTATATTGCCGCAGACGCATTCTTCATGCTCTGGCGCAGAAAATCCGGCGCGTGGAAACACATCAAAGTCATTGATCTGCCTCCATCCGATGAAACGTGCCCCGCTCCGCCGGAGCCCCTGAAACAAACCTGAAACCGGAAAGCGGGGGCGGAACAGGAAAAAATCTGATATTTCTCTGAAAAAGCAGTTGCAAAAAAAAGATGAACAGATATATTATCTGCTTATGTTTGTATCAAGCATGAAATTATAATTTTAAGGAGATATATCATGGCACATAAAAAAGGTCAGTCCAGCAGCAGAAACGGACGCGACAGCCAGCCGAAAATGCTCGGCGTCAAGGCGTTCGGCGGCGAATTCGTAACAACAGGCAGCATCATCATCCGCCAGCGCGGAACAAAATACCATCCCGGCAAAAATGTCGGATGCGGCAGAGACTTCACCCTGTTCGCTCTCGCGGACGGCACTGTAAAATTCTCCAAACCGAAGCGCATGGTCGAAGTCGTTCCGGCGGAAGTTGCCGCGGAATAACAGGAAACTGTTGCATCTTCTTGTATTGGTCAGCCCGGAACCTTTCCGGGCTTTTTTTTGGACTTTCCGCAAAAATCTTACCCGGAGTATGAATCATGTTCGTAGACAAAGCCCAGATCACAATCAAAGCGGGAAACGGCGGCAACGGATGCTGCAGTTTCCGGCGTGAAGCGTTTATCCCGAAAGGCGGCCCGAACGGAGGCGACGGCGGCAACGGCGGGAATGTTGTTTTTGTCGCGGCTCCAGGAGAGCAGACGTTGCAGGATTTCCTTTACACCCGGAGGTTCGCCGCGGAAAACGGCATCCCCGGCAAGGGCAAGGATATGCACGGGCGCAGAGGCAGAGACCTCAAAATCAAAGTCCCGCCGGGAACCATCGTCAAAAACGCCGAAACCGGCGAAATCATGGCGGATATCGACACGATCGACAAAGAGGTCGTTGTCGCTTACGGCGGAAAAGGCGGGCGCGGCAATACACGTTTTGCCACCAGTGTCAACCGCGCTCCCCGTGAACATGAACCCGGAGAAAAAACAGAACCGATTCCGGTCGAACTCGAACTCAAGATGATCGCGGATGTCGGGCTGGTCGGTTTCCCGAACGCGGGCAAATCCACGCTGCTGTCCGCAATTTCCAATGCAAAGCCGAAAGTGGCGCCCTACCCTTTCACAACCCTCCACCCCGTAATCGGAGTTGTCGATTATCCGGACTTCAAAAATCTGCTGATGGCAGATGTTCCCGGGCTCCTCGACGGCGCACACCGCAAC
>DXVA01000038.1:0-1366 GCA_019408975.1 Lentisphaeria bacterium
GCACGCTGGATTTTCACGATCCGCACGGCGGACAGGTCAACGCCGCGCTGGCGCACCGTTCCGCAGGCTCGACGCTGAAACCGTTCCTTTATGCGGAAGCGGCAGGCGGGGGAATTCTTATCGCGGAAACCGTTCTTGATGATTCGCCCCTGCGCTATGGCGACTACGCCCCCGGCAATTACGATGCCTCCTATATGGGACGGGTCAGAGCGTCCACGGCTCTGAGCCGCTCCCTCAACACCCCGGTGATCCGTCTGCTGGTGCGGCTCGGCAGGGAACGGGTTGACGCCCTGTTCCGGAGGCTCCGCCTGCCGCCGGGGAAAAGCGATACGGGACTCCCGTTCGCGTTGGGAACCGTCGGTTATGATCTCCTTTCCCTGACCGCCGCATACACGGTTTTTCCCCGCGACGGTAGATTCCGGGCTCCAAGTTTTCTGCTTCGCGGTGCTCAGGCGAAACCGGAGGAACAGGCAATCCCGCCGGGTGCGGCGTTCATGGTTGCGGAAATGCTTCGGGAACTTCCCCCGCCGGATTCCGTCATCAAAGGCATCGCATGGAAAACAGGTACTTCAAACGGCAACCATGACGCATGGTGTTTCGCTTTTACAGAAGACTATACACTCGGGGTCTGGTTCGGCAACAAGGACGGCTCCCCCTCCCCTGCATTGGTCGGCGCTGTCGCCGCCGCGCCGTCCGCGGCACAGATCATGAATGCGGTCTACCGTTTCAGAAAGCCATCGGAAAACGGAAAAAAGGAGCGTTATCTGGAGCTGGTCAGGCTCTGCGGCGACAGCGGGCTTGCCGCCTCCTCTGCATGTGAACATCTCATGCAGGGATATGCCGTGCGCGGCATTCCGCTGGAGGTCTGCCGCAGATGCAGGTCAGGAAAGCCGGAAGTCAAGATCATTTCGCCGCTTCCGGGAAATTATCTTGCGGCGGGGGAAAGCCTGCGCATGAAGCTCAGTTCTGAAAACGGCAGGGAACTTCACTGGTATCTTGACGGAAAATACCTCGGTGAATTCAGTGAGAAACATCTGGAAATCGGGAAAGGCTCCCACATGCTTCAGGCAAGGAAGGGAGCCGCAACTTCAACCGTCATTTTTTCCGTGGACGGGAAAGCAATCCGGTGAGCGGATCGTTTCCCGGCATGGAGGGCTGAATCATTTCCGGTTCAATACCCCACGGGGCGTTCCTCCTGACGGAAGTTGCCGGAAAAGAGAGCGGATGGGGATTTTTCCACCGTGACTTTCACTTTGCGGACAGAACCGGAGCGGAGAACTTCCATCTCAATCACGGAGCCGACCCTGGCGCCGAATATACATCCCTGAAGGTCGGAAGGAGACGCGATCTCTTTTCCGTTCGCCTT
>DXVA01000038.1:1413-1668 GCA_019408975.1 Lentisphaeria bacterium
CACGATATCCCCCGGACGCAGGACGCCCGCCGCGGGAGACCCCCGGAAAATCTGTGCAATGATGACGCCGCCGTGCGGCAGATCGTATTTCCGTTTCATCTCGCGGTCAAGCGGCGCAAGCGTGACTCCAAGCCACGGACGCTCCACATGTCCGTTTGCAATCAATTCATGGGCAACACGTTTTGCTATTTCGGAGGAGATCGCAAAACTCAATCCGATATTGCCTCCCGAGGGAGAAAGAATGAAGTCGTTCAC
>DXVA01000038.1:1678-9416 GCA_019408975.1 Lentisphaeria bacterium
CGCCGATCACGCGACCGTGAATGTCAAGCAGGGGGCCGCCGGAATTGCCGGGATTGACCGAGGCGTCGGTCTGCACATAATTTTCATGCAGGTTGACTCCCACGCCGTTGCGCTTTTTGTTCGATACAATTCCGATCGTCACTGTACGGCTGAGGCTGAACGGCGCGCCGATGGCAATCGCCCAGTGCCCGATCTGAAGTTTTTCAGGGTCTGCAAATTCCAGAACGGGGAAAGAAACTTTTTTATCGCTTTTCACCTTGAGCAGAGCCAGATCGGTCGGCGGATCGATTCCCACGACCTGTGCCGGGAATTCACCGCCGTCATGTGTCGTGATCCAGAAGGAATCCTGCCCGCGAACCACATGGTAGTTCGTCAGGATATATCCATCCTTGCGGATGAAAAAACCGGACCCCTGCCCCGACGGAACTTCCATATAATCAATGCGGCGGCGATAGTTGTTCAGGTCAAAATAAGGGGAAACCACCCCGACGACACGCTGTGCGGTAATCAATACGACGGCAGGCATGGAACGCTGAATCGCCGCGGAAAACATGTCCTGCGCCTCTGCCGCCTTTGTATTCGGTGGCGCGGCGGGGAACAGATCGAGACCCTGCCCCGGAGTTGCTGCCTGCGGCTGTGCGGGTTCGGCGAGAAGCTCGCGCATCGCCAGTGCCGAAGCGGCGCCGATGAATGCGGCGAGAACTGAGAAAACGAAGATTTTCATACTGCTCATGAGGACTCCTGAAAAAAGTTGCAAGTTATTTCATATATACCGAACAATTGACAGCATTTTTCCGGATTTGTTTCATCATTTATCCGGAGAACCTTCATTTTTCCGTTTTCCCTGTGACCGACAGCCGGATCAGATGCAAAGCGCCTGTTCCGAAATAGCCTTGCAAAACGGCAAATTTATTCTGATCGGGTTCAATGCCCCGACCTTCCAGGTCAGCTTTGATGCCGGTTCTGATATCCGCCGCAATACCTTGAAACATCAGTTTTTCCCTGTATATTAGTTGGCTTTTAATTTTCAGGAAGGAGATGTCTGTGTTTGATCTGCCATTATGGTTTCTGCCGATTCTTGCTTCGGCATTCGGGCTCGGATTTTATGATCTCTGTAAAAAACATGCGGTACGCGACAATCCTGTCATGCCGGTTCTCTTTTACGCGACGTTGTGCGGTTCCGCATTATTTGTCGCCGCGACTCTGGTTGCGGGCAGATTCTCATCCGCCATCATCGCCGAACCTCATCACTGGATTCTGATCCTCGCAAAAACCTTCCTTGTGGCAGCCAGCTGGACCTGTGTCTATTATGCAATGCGCGAACTGCCGATTTCCATCGCATCGCCGATCCGCGCAAGTGCGCCGCTCTGGACCGTAATCGGCGGGATTCTTCTTTTTCATGAAATTCCGAGTCCGTTGCAGGGAGTCGGGATGCTTGCGATTTTCATCGGTTATTATCTTTTCTCCGTATTCGGCAAGCTGGAAGGCATCTCGTTTACCGGAAACAGGGGCATTCATTTCATCCTCCTCGGGACAATTCTCGGTGCGGTTTCGGCACTGTATGACAAATACCTTCTGGGAGTGGCGATGATCCCGCGCGATACATTGCAGTTATGGTTTTCCATAGACCTCGTTTTCATTCTCGGTGCGGCATATCTGGTCAGACTCTGCCGGGGCAGAAATCAGAAATACGTGTTTCACTGGCGCTGGTCGATCCCGCTGACCGGCATTCTGCTGATCGCCGCGGATTACCTGTATTTTTACGCCGTCAGCTTGCCGGACGTTCATATTTCGATTCTGTCGCTGATCCGCCGCTGCAACTGCATCGTGGCATTCGTTTTCGGCGTGTGGTATTTCAAGGAGACTCATATCCGGCAGAAAGCCCTCGCCCTTGCGCTGATTCTGCTGGGAGTGTTTTTTCTGGTGCTCGCCGGATAATCCGCCGCACGGCAATGTAAAAAGCAGGAAAAAAAGAGTGGATTTTAAGAATCAGGTATTGCAACTCCCTGCATTCCGGTTATCTTTACCGAATCCCATAAACAACAGAGGACGGGAGAATCATGAAACTCACATTTTGTTTTCCGGAAGGGAAGAAAAAGGCGCTTACATTCAGTTATGATGACGGCGCCAAACCAGATGAACGTCTTATCGAAATCTTCAACAGGCACAATATGAAAGCGACGTTCAACCTGAATGCCGCCCGTTACCAGGAAGAACCGGAGAAAAATGCGGCATACCTCAAACAGCTTTATGCAGGGCACGAGATCGCATGTCACGGAAAAACGCATCCCTTTTTTGAGCGCATCACGCAGATGTCGCTCGTCGAAGATATTCTGGAAGACCGGCGCATGCTCGAAGAGCTCACCGGAAGAATCGTCAACGGCATGGCATACCCCTACGGGACTTATGACTCGAATGTGCTCCAGACTCTGCGCTCTCTCGGCATCGTATATTCCAGAACGGTGAGATCGACAGGCAAGTTCGGTTTCCCGGATGATTTTCTGGAATGGAACCCGACCTGCCATCACCGCGAGAACATAGCGGAACTCGCCGACCGCCTTCTTGCGACTCCGTATCTCTCGCTCTGCTACGTCTGGGGACACTCCTTCGAGTTCGACCGGAACAACGACTGGCATATCATAGAGGATTTCTGCGCGAAACTGGCGGGCAAGGAGGATATCTGGTATGCGACGAACATGGAAATCCATGATTACATCACTGCATTCCGCCGCCTGGTGACATCCGCCGACTCGCATATCGTGCGTAATCCGTCCGCACAGACGGTCTGGCTGCTGGACTGGAACAACATGGTGCTGGAACTCAAGGGCGGAAGTGAAATGTTTCTGGCGTAAAAAACGGGATTATTACGAGAAAAAGCTGCTTTTCTGTTAGGCAGACGTTGATTTTTCGTTTTACCGGGTATAACTTATTGCTAAATGGATTTAGTTACGGATGGAAACATCCGGAAAAATAACAAAAAAATGGAGATTTTGGCAAAATGGCTGAAAGCGTATCGGTCAAGATGGATGGTCCCGTGAAGAAATTCAAGGGCAAAAAATTCAGAGTGGCAATTATCGGCTGCGGTGGAATCGCCCAGACTCACCTGACGGCGTACAAGGAAATTCCGGAGGTTGAGATCGTTGCCGGTGTGGATATCAATCCTGAAAGACTCAAGGTCATGGAAGAAAAATGGGGCGTTCCGAAGAAGGCTCTCTTCAAAGACTGGAAGGAAATGCTCAAAAAAATCAAGCCCGATGCCGTAGACGTCTGCACACCGAACGGCGTACACTGCGCACCGGTCGTGGACGCCTGTCTTGCCGGATGCCATGCCATGGTCGAAAAACCGATGGCGATGAACCCCGCCGAATGCGAAAAGATGATTGCGGCGGCGAAAAAGGGCAAAGTCAAACTTTCCGTCGGATTCCAGCAGCGTTACAACACCAATACGACAGCCCTGATCCAGGCGCGCAAAAACGGGCAGTTCGGTGACATCATGTTCGTCAGATGCCAGGCTCTCCGCCGCCGCGGCATTCCGAACTGGGGCGTTTTCGGACAGAAAAAGCTTCAGGGCGGCGGCCCCATGATCGACATCGGCGTACACATTCTCGAATGTGCCTATGAATTCATGGGCTCTCCGAAACCGATCGCCGCCAGCGGCAACACATGGACCTATATGGGCAACAAACCGAGCACAGTGCGCAATGCCTGGCCGAACTGGGATTACAAGACCTACACGGTGGAAGACCTCGCAATCGGGCAGATCCGTTTCGAAAACGGCGCGATCCTCCAGATCGAATCCTCTTTCGTAGCCCACATTCCGAAAAACGACATCTTCAACTGGTCCGCAATGGGAACCAAAGGCGGATGCAACTGGGAAAATGCCGAGATTTACACCGACCAGAATGATCTCATGGTCAACATGACTCCGACATTCGTCGGCAATGCAGACTGGATCTACATGTTCAAGACAAAACTTCAGAACTGGGTCGATGCCTGCACGAAAGGCACGCCGCAGGGCGCGCCCGGAGAAGCCGGACTCGCGGTTCAGAAGATGCTCGACGGAATCTACCGTTCCGCCGAAGCTGGAAAAGAAGTCACGATCAAGTAACTCCTTTCTGAATTCGGAATCCCTGCGGTGCAATTGTTCCGCAGGGATTTTTCACGTACCGGAAAAAGAAGACCGGATCAGACGCGGGATTCAAAATCAATCCGCGGGTCGGCAAGCACATAAAGAAGATCCGAAAGCAGGATGCCCGCCAGCGTCAACGCGCCGCCGAAAGCGAAAAGAGCCATCAGAAGCGGAATATCGCGGCTGCTCAGCGCCAGCATCGAAAGCGAACCCATGCCGGGAATGTTGAACACATATTCCACCAGAATGCTTCCCGCCACCAGAGACGGCAGAATTCCTGCAAAGAGCGTAATCATGATGATCAGCGCATTGCGCAATGCATGTTTCATGATGACACCCCATTCACTCAAGCCTTTCGCCCGCGCGGTCTTGATGTAGTCCTGATGAATCACCTCCAGCATACCGGAACGTGTGAAACGGGCAAGTCCGGCGAACCCTGCGTAGCTCAGGCAGAACACCGGCAGCACATAATGCCAGAGCGTGCTGCCGATGATCTGCCATGTCGTCATGCCGCGTGTGATTTCAGGGAAAATCCCTTTCAGCGGGAAAAGAGGGAAGTATCCCCCTTTGCACAACATCGCCTGAAGCATCAGGGCAACCCATAATACAGGCAGAGAATAGAGGAAAAAGAGGAAGAAAGTGATGACGTTGTCCAGCTTCGTGTCCGGGCGGACAGCTGAAAAGATGCCGAGCGGAATCGCAAGCAGATAGGTGACAAGGATCGCAAGCAGATTCAGGCTCACGGTCACAGGCAGACGCTCCAGAATGAGCCCCGTCACGGGGCGTCCCTTGTCGACGGCGGCGGATTCCCCGAAATCGCCGTGAACCACCCGTTCCAGCCACAGGAAAAAACCGACGGGAACCGGTTTGTCCAGATGCAGTTTCTCGAGCAGGGAGTTATTGCGGGCAAGCGCGTTTTTATCGGAAGCCATCTGCGCCCCGGCGCCCTCCCCCAGCATGGAACTTTTCGTGGGATCGCCCGGAGCAAGACGCATCAGCACGTAGCTGGCAAACAGAATAATGAACAACGTCATCACTCCCAGCAGACAGCGTTTCAGCAGGTATTTGAAAAAACCTTCCTTCATCCCGTTTTCTCCATATTCATTCAGAAAACCACAAGATAATGCCTGATTCTCCTTTTTCAAGTGCCCTCATGGTTTTTCCCTGTTCGGGGAAAGACCGGAAGCGCGGCACTCCGGCATCTTGCGAGGCAGTTCAATACAGTTTCTTTCTTGCAAACGTCACCAGATGTTCTTCCGGCGCCTGATCCTGCAGCATTTTCAGGATCACAATGCCGTTCTGCCTGAAAATCCGGCGGTATTCCTCCTGCGAAAGAGTCGAGTAATGAAACATGACGCCGTCCATCCGCCCGGAAGCACACCCTTCCCTCATGCCGCTGGTCATCAGCAGGACTCCTCCCGGTTTCAGCAGAACGGATATCCGGTCCATCATCGGGCGCTGGCGTTCCAGCGGCAGATGAAACAGCGAATCCCACGCGAGCACAGCGTCATAAGACTCATCCGTGCAGAAAACCGACGCATCTCCATGCACGAGAACCGCGTCCGGCACATAATCCCGCGCAAGACGGATCATCTTCTCCGAAGCATCCACACCTGTCACCTGAAATCCATGATTCAGCAGAATGCGCGTCATCCGCCCGAACCCGCATCCCAGCTCCAGCACATGCGCATTCGCCGGAAGCATCGCCATCAATTCCTCCAGAAACGGCATACCGCATGAAGACTCCGACATTCCCGCCATGAACCAGTCCGCGATCTTATCATACGCCGCGCCCGTTTCCAGCGGCGCCGGGTAATGCGTCCGCTCCATGCTTCACCTCTGCCATGCGGGAATGATTTTGTCCACAGTGATCAGCGGACGGCGCCAGCCGCGAACCCAATACCGTGTCCCGTTCACCCTGACCCGCCGCTTTTCCCACAACGCCAGATTCAGCTCCGGCGCGGTCAGGTAAGCGGAAACAAACTCTTCGCTATTCACTTTTACGATCAGCGCATGAGTGGCGGGCGCCTGTTTGCCCTCGATACGTTTCACGACACCCTCTGCGGCGATACTGCTTCCGGAGTCCTCAATCGGCGCCGGTTCCGGCGATTGTTTCGCAACGCTCTTTGCGGGCTGTCCCGACGGCATTTCCGGTTCCCTGATTTCCAGATAGGCGGAACTGACATATGCGAAAAGCCCTTTCTGCGGCTTGATGCGGAGCCATCTTCCGTTTTTCGCCTTTTCCCGGATTTCCACCTTTTCTGGAGCGGCTTTCCCGATCTCTTCATACGCCGCACCCGGGCCGGAGTGAAGAAGTGCGCCATCCAGCGGAATTCCGTCCTGATTCAGCATGGAAGCGGCAATCCAGACGGACGCATTTTCCGGCATGGATATCCGGCACCACTCCTCTTTCGGAGAAGAAAGAATCCTTACTGTATCTCCGGTTCGCAGCTGCCCGATGATCCTGTACCCGAGCCCCGCACCGGAACGGATGTTCAAATATTCCGGCGTCACTGTCCCGCTCAGAGGTTCCATGCCGGAACAGCCGCAGACGACAGCGGAAAAAAGAAGAAGCGCAGTTTTCATCATATCAAAAAATCTCCGAACCGTTCCGGTTTTGTTTACTTTCCAAGTAAATTTAATTTAACTCTTCACAAATTGCAAACCCGCATTGAAAATAAGCATTAAGTATGTATAATATGGGGGCGGGACGGGCAGGCGATATTTTTCATTTCAGCAGAGGAACGGAATCATGTTCAGACAAACACCGTGGTCATGGGTGCCGACACTGTATATTGCGGAGGGATTCCCCTATGCCGTGATCACGACACTTTCCGTCATCATGTTCAAGACCCTCGACGCAGGAATGAGCGATACATCCATTGCATTCTGGACCAGTCTGCTCGGGCTTCCATGGGTATTGAAGCCGTTCTGGGCGCCCTGCATCGACCTTTTCGGCAGGAAACGCGGATGGATTCTCGCCTGTCAGGCGCTGCTGGCGCTCCTGCTTCTCCTGATGGCGCTCACAATCCCGTTTTCCGCGGGAATGCCCCTGCTGATCCTGATGCTGTTTCTTGCGGCATTCGCTTCTTCAACGCATGACGCGGCGGCGGACGGATTCTACATCATAGGGCTGAGTGAACATGAACAGGCACTTTTCTCCGGCATCCGCAACACGTTTTACCGCTTGGCGCTCCTCGCCGCGCAAGGTGTTCTGCTCTCCTGCGTCTTCACACTGACGGAACACCGGCACATCTCTGCGCAATGGTCCGCATTTTTCCATCTTTCCGGCGGGGTGCTCGCATTCCTGTTCTTTTCTCATCTGGCAACCCTGCCCCGCCCGCCGACGGACCTGCCGCAGAAACAGGAGACGCTGAAATCGCTCGGGTTCTCCTTTCTGGAATCGTTTTCGACGTTTTTCCGCAAAAAGCACATCGTTCCGGCAATTCTCTTTCTCCTGTTCTACCGTTTTGCCGAAGCGCAGCTGACAAAAGTTTCCGCGCTGTTTCTCGTTGCCGGACGTCCCGAAGGCGGGCTTGCCCTGAATCCTGCGCAATACGCCGGCATCTACGGAACGGCGGGAATGCTGGCGCTCCTCGCAGGAGGAAT
>DXVA01000038.1:9426-18561 GCA_019408975.1 Lentisphaeria bacterium
CTGATCGCCCGTCGCGGACTGGGCGGAATGCTCCTGCCGATGGCGCTTATGATCAATCTGCCGGATGCGGTCTATGTCTACCTCGCCTTTGCACAGCCCCAATCGCTCTGGATCACAGCCTCCTGCGTGGGGCTGGAACAGTTCGGATACGGCTTCGGGTTCACAGCCTATACGGTTTTCATGCTTCACTTCGCCGAGGACAGCGGCAGGTTCCGGACCACTCATTATGCTTTCATGACGGGCATCATGGCGCTGAGCCTCATGCTTCCGGGCATGGTGTCCGGTGCAATACTGGAGCATATCCGGCAGCCAGCCTCCCTGTTTGCCTCCATTTTTCCCGGAACCTGCGGCAACTATGAACTTTTCTTTCTCTGGATCATGTTCTGCACGGTCCCGAGCATTTTCACGATTTACCTGATTCGCCCGTTCATCAAATATGATTTCGGTAAAAAGGACACCCCGGAAAGGAGCCAGCCATGAAGTATCCGAACTACTCTGACGCACAGATCGAAAAACGTTATGCCGACGCGAGGGAGATTTACGACGACTTCGGAATCAATACGGACACGGTTCTGCGGAAACTGGACAAAATACGCATATCCATGCACTGCTGGCAGGGGGACGATGTCGGCGGATTTGAATGCAGGGAAGACAAAACGCTGACCGGCGGAATTCTCGCCACAGGCTCCAACCCCGGCAAGGCGCGCAATGCCGACGAACTCCGGCAGGATGCTGAAAAAGCGTTTTCCCTGATTCCCGGCAGGCACAGATTCAATCTCCATGCAATCTATCTCGAAACCGGCGGCAGATCCGTTGACCGCAATGAAATCGAGCCGGAACATTTCGCACGCTGGGTTGACTGGGCAAAATCGCTCAAAATCAAACTTGATTTCAATCCGACGTTTTTCTCGCATCCGAAATCCGCTTCCGGTTTCACCCTTTCCAGTCCGGACAAGGCAATCCGCAGATTCTGGATTGAACACGCAAAACGCTGCCGGTTCATTGCGGAATACTTCTCAAAGGAATTGAATTCCGTCGTCATCAACAATACATGGATTCCCGACGGAGCCAAAGACATTCCCGCCGACCGCTGGAACCCGCGCGAGATTCTCATCGACTCTCTGGATGAGATCTTCCGCAAAAAATACGGTTCCAAAGTCAAAGACTCCGTGGAAGGAAAACTTTTCGGCATCGGCAGCGAGGAATATGTCGTCGGGAGCAATGACTTTTACCTTTCCTATGCGCTCACGCGCAAAAAACTGCTCTGCATGGACATGGGGCACTACCACCCGACGGAGGCGGTTCACGACAAACTCTCCACCGCGCTGGCATTCATGCCCGAAGTCCTGCTGCATATCAGCCGCCCGGTCCGCTGGGATTCCGATCATGTGGTGATCCTGAACGACGATCTGGAAAACCTCGCAAGGGAAATCGTCCGCGGGCGCGCCATCGGGGAAGTTTACCTGGCAACGGATTTCTTCGACGCCTCCATCAACCGCATCGGCGCCTGGGTCATCGGTATGCGCAGTACACAGAAAGCACTCCTGAACGCCCTGCTCGAACCGGCGGCTGTCTACCGGTCGCTGGAACGCGACGGGCGCAAAGCGGAGATGCTGGCGCTGATGGAGGAGATGAAATCGCTTCCGGCGGGAGCGGTCTGGGACTATTTCTGCCTGAAACATGATGTCCCCGCCTCCGTCGCATGGCTGAACGAACTCCGCATCTATGAGCAGAACGTCCTCTCCCGGCGCTCCTGAACGCCTCCGCAGGATTGACTGAAATCTTCAGCATGGTATTGCAAAAAAAAGAGATTGCACTATAATATCCATAAAATCAAGCTGTAATAAAGAAAGAGCCGGACTATGAACCCGAAAATATTGATGATCGAAGATGACGCATCCATTTGCGATATGACGAAAATGAATCTCAATATGAATGGATTCCAGCAGGTCTACTGTGCTTCGGACGGCGAGGAGGGGCTCGCGCTTGCCGCGCAGCTCGTGCCCGACCTGATTCTGCTTGACATCATGCTGCCCGGAATCGACGGTCTGACTGTATGCCGGAACCTGAAAAACAATCCTGCGCTGGCAGATATCCCGATCATCATGCTGACAGCCAAAGGAGAGGAAAACGACATTGTCCTCGGACTGGAAATGGGCGCAGACGATTATGTCACGAAGCCTTACAGCAGTAAAGTGCTCGCAGCCAGAATCGCCGTCCGCCTCCGGAAAAAGTCCAACGCGGGCAAAGAGACGCGCACCATCGTGCTCGGCGCGCTGTCAATCGATATGACCTCATACAGCGCAACACTCGGCGGACAGCCATTGATGCTGACCGCCGATGAGTTCAAAACCCTGGCGTTATTGACGGCAAATCCGGGAAGAGTCTTCACGCGCAACCAGATCATACGGGAAGTCAAGGGAAACAACTATTCCGTAACGGCACGTGCAATCGACATGCACATGGTCAATCTGCGCAGGAAACTCGGGGACTGGGCGGATCACATCGAAACCATTCGGGGCGTCGGCTACCGGATTTCCGGAGAGTGAACTCATGGCGCGGAAAGACACTGTCCTGCTTTTCATTCCGGCGATCATCGGCGGAATCATCATTCTTTCCATATTTCTGCTGGACATCCAGTTTGCCGATTTTCAGGAGACATATTTTCAGGAAGTCGGTGAAGAAACAAAGCGGAACAATTTCTATCTGGTCCGTGTTTTCCGCGACCTGCTGGAATCAAATCAGCTGGACAAGATGCACAGGATGCTCAACAGCAATCACGGCCCCAATCCCATGATCGTCAAGATCATCGCACGCGGGAAAGGTGTCCTCATGGAAACGGAGGGAGTTCCCGCCTATCTGGTCGAACATATCCGTGAGCCGGAAATCAAAGATATTTTCAAAACAAACCGGGATGAGAATGTGCTGGTCAAATTCGACAAGACACTGAATTCGTTCATGGTTTATCACTCCGTCCGTTTCAGGGCGGGCGGACAGGATTATGTGCTGGTCATGGCGTCGAAATGCAACAGCATGACGCTTCTGATGCGCCAGACCCGGCTGGGAATCCTGATTCTCACAATCCTGGGAATTCTGTCAACGTTCACGCTGATCGCCTATTTCTGCTATTGGATACGTTCCCCGCTGAACCGGCTGTTTGCCAGCATGTCCAAAATCGCGGCGGGGGAGCTGGAATATCCGGTCTATATTCCAAAAAGCGGACTGATCCGCGAAATCGCCCTCTGCCTGCAATCGCTCACGGAGCAGTTGAAAAAACAGATTCTTTCCCTGCGCGACGATGCAAACGAACGGGAAGCCATTCTCAATGCTCTGACGGAGGCGGTTCTGCTGATTGACGCGGATGGCAGGGTCCGGCAGTGGAACAAAACCGCCGGGACTCTTTTTTATCCGGGAAAAGACATCAACGAGATCGACGGGCTGGAATGCCCGGAAGAGCTTCGGGAATATATCCGCAAGGCAGCGGCAAACGGCTGCTGTTCGGCAGAACTTGCAATCAGACGGGATGAACAGGTCTTCCAGCTCCTTGTCAACGCCGTCTCCTTCACCCGCGCCGGGCGCTGTTTCTTTCTGGTTTCTGCGACCGATCTCTCCGACATCCGGAAACTGGAAGCCTGCCGCAGTGAATTCATTGCGGCGATCTCCCATGAAATGAAAACCCCGCTGACCGGCATCGTCGGAGCCGTCGATGCGATCAACAACGGAGCACTCGAGAATGAGGATTACAAAGCCCGCTGCATCGAAACTCTGACTCTTCAGTCGGAGCGCCTGCACGTTCTGCTGCTGAATTTCATAACGCTGACATCCCTGGAAAATATGCGCAAAGGCTCCGAAAACAATTTTCTGCCGCTTCAGGCAACTGCTGTGATCCGAAGCTCCGCAGAGGTCTGCCGCCCCGCGGCGGAAGCGGCGGGAATCACCCTCGAAACCGGAGAATGCGATCCCGTGGAATTTCAAGGCGACTCCCTGCTTCTCCAGCAGGCGTTGAACAATCTGATCACCAACGCCATCCTGCACAGCGGCACAAAACGGGTCCGGATATCCGCAGTCAAAATGGATGAAGCACATATTGATTTCCGTGTCCGCGACTGCGGCTGCGGAATCGCTCCCGAACATCAGGAACAGATATTCAAACGTTTCTACCGCATTCCCGCCGGCGGCAGAAAGCAAAGCGGTAGCGGAATCGGACTGGCTATCGTAAAACACGTCGCACTTTACCATCACGGTACGGTTTCGGTCCGCTCCATTCCCGGCGAAGGTGCCGAATTCCATATGACCCTGCCTCTTGAGCTGCCTCGTTTGTCGAGTTGAAATCAGTATTTTGTCAAAATACTGTCAAGATCATTGCACTCCGTTCACGTGGTGGTAATTTACACCGCAAAATCATCACATGGGAAATCGAATGGGAACGGAGGATACATGAAAAGATTTTCTTATTCTTTGGGCTGTGCCATATTGTTTGGACTCGCCATCGGCGGCAGCGGCTGCACGGAGAAACAGCAGAAGTCCGTCAGAGAACGTGAGATACGTGTTACTTTGGAACCATTGCAGAAACGGATTTTCCGCAGGCAGATTCCCGTCCAGGGAACAGTCTGGCCCGTTGAGTATGCCACCATTTCCGCAAAAATCAGCGGAACGCTGGAGCTCCTGAAAGTCGATGAAGGCGACACAAGAAAAAAAGGCGACGTGCTTTTCGGCATCGACCGCCAGATTCTGAAAAATCAGGTCACGGTCTGCGAAGACCAGATCAAGGTCAAACAGGCAGAGCTGGAAAGCGCAAAAATCACATTGGAAAATGCGGAAATATCCGGAAGGAAAGCAACGCTTGACTATGAGCGCTACCTGAGCCTCTGGCGTTCCAAAGTCACCAGCCAGGCGGATTTCGAATCCTATGAGACCGCCTATAAAAAGGCGGAAACGGAAATCAAGACTGCCAAAGCTGCCATCGCCAATGCGGAAGCGCAGCTGAAACAGGCGGAAAGCAACCTGGTCATTGCACAGAAGAACCTGGCGGATTCCGTCCTCAAAGCGCCGTTCGACTGCGTTGTCGTGGATAAATACATTGAGGAAAACGAATACGTCACGGCAGGGCAGAATCTCCTCAAACTGGAAAACCAGAAGAAACTCGAAGTGATCTGCTACATCAGCGCAGTCTATTACAATCAGATCACGGCAGGGAAAACCCCCGTCGAGTTTGCTCTTGACGGAGTGGAAAAAGGAAAGGGAGTCGTCACCTACAAGGCGCCGAGCATTGACCCGGAAAGCCGGACTTTCAAACTGAAAGCACTGGTTCCGCAGGATGCTTCACTGGTCAGCGGCACCCTGTGCAATCTCAACATCATTCTTGAGGAGAAGGAAGCCTATGGACTGCCGGCGGACGCTCTGCTCCTGCGCGCCAACGACCGTTACATCGCCTATGCCGTGGATTCGGAAAACCGGGCAAAGAGTTTCAATGTGGTTCGCGGTATCGTGGACGGGAAATACTGCGAGGTCGTGAACGCGGCGGAGCTCCTGAAAGAACGTTTCGTCGTAACCGGGCAAACCTTCGTCAACAACGGCTCGCTGCTTCGTGCCGTCAATGCAGAATAACGGAGGGACCCGCCTATGTTTTTAAGCAGATGGTCCGTTCAGAGGCCGATCGCAATGACGGCGCTCATCATCATTCTGGTCATGGTCGGCTTGAATTTCTATCCAAGAATCAGCATCGACCTGCTTCCGAACATGGAAATCCCGACGGTGCTTGTCCGCTGTGAATATCAGGGAGCCAGCCCGACCGAAATCGAAGTGGAAATCGCTAAAAGAATCGAAGATGCGGTATCTTCACTCGACGGGATCAGGCACATTACCAGCGTTTCCATTGAAGACGAAGCGCGAATTCAGCTGGAATTCAATATGGGAACCGATGTCGATGTCGCAGCCACGGATATCCGGGAGGCGCTGAACCGCATCCGCGAGGATCTGCCCGACGGCGCGGACGAGCCCACAATCCGCAAGATCGACACCAATGCGACAACGGTAGTGCAGGCGTTTCTGGTCGGAGACCGGACGCAGGACGAT
Organism: Lentisphaeria bacterium; assembly: GCA_019408975.1. Lineage (GTDB taxonomy): Bacteria > Verrucomicrobiota > Lentisphaeria > Victivallales > UBA1829 > UBA11452. The sequence continues at coordinate 15,502 of DXVA01000038.1, forward strand.
CTGTATGACTATGCGGACGACGTGGTTGCAGACAGATTTTCTTCGGTTCCCGGAGTTGGTGAAGTCCGGGTGTATGGCGCGAATGAAATGCAGATTCATGTCCTCCTGAACCGTGAAAAACTGACCGCGATGAATCTGTCGATCAGTGATGTTGTGGAAAAGCTGAGAGAAAACAACATTCGTGAACCACTCGGCAGAATCCAGTTCGATAAAGGCGAAAAGAATGTCACCTTCGACGGAGATTTCAAGGATTTCGAACAGATCAAGGCGCTCGAAATCGGCAAATTCAAAGACAAACGCATTTATCTGCGGGACGTTGCTGATGTGAAATTCATGAGCAGGGAAGTTCGCAGCAAGGCATACGTGAACGGTGAACCGGCGGCACGGTTCCGTATCGTCAAAAAAGGCGAAGCGAATGCGATTGAGGTCATCAACGGAATCCGTGACCGTTTCAACGCAATGATCAGAAACGGAGAACTGCCGACCGGTATGAAACTGGTCTGGTTTACCGATTCCGGAGCATTCATTCAGGCATCCGTCGATGACGCATGGAGCAGTATCCTGACCGGCATCATCCTGACCGCAGTACTGCTGTTCCTGTTCCTGCATGAACCGAGATCCACTTTCATCGTGATGATCTCAATGCCGATCTCGGTCATTGTGACTTTCGCCGTCATGGCGTACTTTGATTATTCGTTCAACATCATGACGCTTCTTTCACTGGGATGTTCGGTCGGCGTGCTGGTGACAAACTCCATTGTCGTGATCGAAAACATCTTCAAGCATCTCGACCGCGGCGAAGCGATCAAGACAGCCGCAGAACGCGGAACCGGCGAAGTGATCGCGGCGGTTTCCGCCAGCGCACTGACCAACGTGGTCGTTTTCGTGCCCGTCATGATGATGAGTACACGAATCGGCCGCATGATGGTGCCGTTTGCCGGCGTGATGGTCGGAGCGACGCTCGTATCCCTGTTCATCAGTTTCACTCTGACGCCGATTCTTGCCTGTGTTCTGCTGAAAAAAAAGAAACAGGAGGAGCTTCAGCGGAAGACACTGCTTCAACGCATGTTCGTTCCGTGGGATATCGGCTATGACTGGCTCTGCCGTAAATTCGACAGGAGCATCGAGTGGACTGCTCGCCACCCGAAGACTCTGATGCTTGCAGTACTGGCGCTGGCTCTGGGAACCCTGTTCTGGATTGTTCCGCAGGTCGGGCTTTCTTTTCTGCCGTTCTGCGATCAGGGGGAAATCCGCATCAAGTTTGAATTTCCCACCAATTACAATCTGGACACGACAAACAAACTGATACAGGAGGCGGCGGACCATCTGAAGAAGTTCGACTTCATCCGCGGAATGTCGATCTCGGTCGGAGACTCCGACGGTGGAAGCGGACAGGTCAGTTCGGCGGTCTACCTCGGACAGATCAATCTGCGCACAACAGACAAATTCGAGCGCAAGGAGTCCATCTATGAACTTCAGGCGCTGCTTCGCAGAGAACTCTCCTATCTGGACAACTGCCGCGTCACGCTTTCCATTCCTCCGACTTTCGGCGGAAGCGGCGCTGAAATCCGCTGCGTGATGAACGGGCCCGATCTTGAAGTTCTCGAACAGGCGGAAATGGAAGTGATGGAAAAACTGCCCTCTCTGGGAATGACCCGTGACCTTGACTCCAGCCGCCGGGAACGCAAACCGAACATCAATATCATTCCCCGCCGCACGGTGCTGCAAAATCTGGGCATGTCCGCCAATGAGCTTTATGAATATCTGCTGGGGTCTCTGGACGGCATCGAGGTCGGCGATTACCGCGATGGCGCACGCACATTCGACATCCGTGTAAAGAACCAGAAAGAATACGGCGAAGAGCAGCTCCGCCAGGCTGCACCGGCAATCAAAGACAACAATCCGCTCGGAACGGAAGCGCTGGCGGAAATCACCGAGGACACCCGCCCGGTTGTCGTCAACCGCTACGACAAAGTGAGAACCATGTGGTTGTATGCGAATACGGCTCCGGGCATGGCGCTCGGAACGGTTTCAGGCGCGATCGGCAAAATGGCGCAGGACGCCCTGCCCCCAGGCTACGGGGTAAGGATGAGCGGAAACGTGGAGCTGATGAATGAAACGGCACGCGAATTCATGCAGGTCATTTTCCTGGCGGCAGTTTTGACTTACCTTCTGATCGCCGCGATCATGGAGTCCTGGACACGTCCTTTCCTGATCATGTTCACGGTGCCGCTCGGCTTCCTCGGCATGTATGCGACCCTCTGGGCAACCGGCATGTCGATGTCCATGATGGGACTCCTCGGCGGAGTAATGATGATCGGGATCGTGGTGAACAACGCCATTTTGATCATGGACGAGTGCGCCACGCTGGTCAATTCGGGAGTCACGACGCATAAGGCAATGCTCCTGGCGACGCAGTCGAAGTTCCGCCCGATTGTCATGACAAGTATTGCATCGGTCGCCGGCATGTTGCCGATGGCATTGGGAACCGGGCTTGGTTCGGAACTCCGTTCCAGCTGCGGCATGGGTGTTGTCGGCGGACTTTCGATTGCTTCGCTCCTGACGCTGTATGTGATCCCGGCGCTGTATTTCATCTTCGTGCATGACACAGCAAAACCCAGGCGCCATACACTGCGCCGTCTTCTGCGGAAACTGCGAGGCAGAATCATGCCGCGCAAAAACAAAGAAAACCGTTGCATGAGCTGACCGTTTTTCATTCAAAAAACGGGTTTGACACAGCGATGCTCTGCATCACAAAAAGATGAATCGCGGCTGGTCTGAAAGAGTCCAGGCGCGATTCGACAGCACAAGTTGACCGCAGAGGCGAGATTTCCCGATACCCTGCAGGTTCTGCCCGAGGGATTTTCATTTCTTTTCCTGTCCGGGAGGAACGGCGATCACCAGCTTTTCCGCAATTTCAGGAAAATCGCCCTCCTCACAGACTGTCATCCAAGGGAACCGCTGCACGAGGGCGGCGGCAAAAAGCCCGCGCCCGCATTTGCCGAGGCAGCGCCCGTCCTTATTGAAAAGATCGACGCCGTGCAGTCCGCAGCTCGGGGA
>DXVA01000038.1:18571-21053 GCA_019408975.1 Lentisphaeria bacterium
ACGTTGATCCAGTCCCGCATGACCTCCGTTTTGTCTTCCCCCGTTTCAATGACTTTCATGCGTGTTCCTTTCGGAGATGCCTCCAGACGCATCGGAGGACGCGGAATCCCGAGCCCGCAGTTGAATTCCGGACAGATCGGAATCAAATCCACCTTGTCTTTCAGAAGTTCATAAATCTGCGGTTCGCCTTTTGCTTTGCCGTCATAGCGGCATTTGATGCCGAGAAGACATGCACTGACTCCGATTTTCAACTTTTTACGGGACATGATTTTCATCCTTATGAGTTCGCCAGAAGACACGACTCGCAGTCGGCGGCGGGCTCCGCGCAGTAATTTTTATAGATATGGATGCACCCCTGCCGCATCACGGCGGAGGAAAAGAGTTTTTCCATGTGTGACTCCCCTCCCCTGAACCATGTCTTCAGGGCGTTGCGGAAAACAGTATTGCTTTCCGTCGCCGGCAGAATTTTCAGGAGGCGCAGAGCGGCTTCCGTCAGAGCCTCATCCGAATTCAGTTTTGCATAAGCGAGAAACGACGGCATCAGCACATCCACCAGAAAGATCAGCGAACGCGAAGCGCTCAATACCGCAAGAGGACGCGCCGCCGGTTCCGAACGGAACGTGAAACGGCGATCCCAGAATTCGTCGGAACATTTGAACAGGTGAAGATATTTTTTCAGAAACGCTTCGGGCTCCATCGACATCAGGTCTTCAGAAAACGCCGGAAGCGGGTCCTCTGTAAAACGCTCGATGAAGGCGCAGATCATCGCCAGGCGCCGTTCCGGAGTATTCGCCGGGCGCACCGAGTCGCGCCGCCACTCGATCTGCGGCAGGGCGCGCAGACGCAGTTCCCAGAATTCGTTCCAGAGCGTTCTGGCATACTCCACGTTTTCCGGCGGGAGTGACTCGCGGGACGGATCGGGCAGCATACCGGACTCCCCCCACAGAATCGCCCTGTAATGTTTTCTTCTCACCTCTGCCGGATACTTCATGCAACGGGTCAGCAGATCGCAGAACTGAAGGGAATTGCTCTTATAGCCCGCCGCGGAAAACAGTCGCTCCAGAAAACCGTAACTGCTGCCGGAGGCAATCATATTGGCAAGAATAATCTCCGATTTTTTGTACATCCGTTCCACTCCCGCGTCCGTGAAGAAGGAACAGAGTTCCGTATCTCCCATAAATGGAAACACACGGCAGAAAGAACCTTTCGGAGGATTTGCAAGAAGCGCCTCGAATTCTTCATTTTTCATAATAAAAACAGGCAGTTCACGCAGAGGTGCCGCCGGATCGCCCGCCAGATCATCCTCCGAAACGACATGCAGGATCACATCATTGTAAGCGGGATCATCCAGGTGTCCGTGGCGGATGAAATCGGAACTCTTCCGGTGCAGTTCGATGTCACCGCGCATGATTCTGCCGTTCCGCATGATTTTTGCGTTCAGAAAATCCGGTCCCGCTTCCAGATTCCAGATGCCGTGCGAGAGAATCACCGCTTCGGAACCGTCATTCAGACTCAAAGGAACGCCGTTCGGCAGACGGTCCCACGCGGACTGCATCTCCGATTCATAGGCGTATTCCATCTCCGCGACCAAAAAACTCTCCGGAATATTTTGTTTTCCCGTTTGCATTTTTTCCCGTTTCGGTTATTCTTAACTGAATCATCATAAGGAAATATTTATCATGAATGCGAAAAAATCAAGTCTATTTGTCATTGCTGTGCTGATAATTGTGCTTGCTTTTCTCATTTTTTCGCCGAAACACGCACAATCATCCGCGGATTCAAAAGAGCCGGGCGGTTCAAGACGCCGCAACGAAGTGGTCAAAGCCATTGAAAAAGTCATGCCTGCCGTGGTCAACATCGGCACGGAGCGGATCGTGACGCGGGATGTCCACAACGGTCCCTACCAGAATATGTTCGATGAATTCATCAACGCCCAGAAACAGCAGAAAACCTACTCCCTCGGAAGCGGGTTCATCATAGATAAATCGGGGCTCGTGGTCACAAACGCGCATGTCGTGAACCGGGCGACGCGGATCATGGTCACGCTGACCAACGGAAAGGCTTACGACGCCAACGTAGTGGCGGACGACCAGGTCAACGACATTGCGCTGCTCAGCATCAAAAACCCGCCGCCGAATCTCCAGGCGATCACCTGCGACAACACCGGAAAACTCTATCTCGGAGAAACCGTGATCGCCGTCGGAAATCCGTTCGGGCTCGACAGTTCCATCTCCGTCGGGACGCTCAGCGGAAAAATGCGCAAGTTCACCTACAAGGGGCGCGTCATCTTCTCCGACATTCTCCAGACGGACGCCATCGTATACCCCGGCAACAGCGGCGGCCCGCTCATCAATATTGACGGCGAAGTGATCGGCATGAATATGTCCGTCTACGAAAACGCCCCCGGAATCGGATTCGCCATTCCGCTGTTCCGCATTGAAAACGTCATCGCAAAATGGATGATACCGGAACGCTTCAAACA
>DXVA01000380.1 GCA_019408975.1 Lentisphaeria bacterium
CCGTAATGGCGCCGGTTCCGGGACCGAGTTCCACGATATTAAGCGCTTCATCAATGTGAATGCACTCCGTCAGAGTCCGGGACAATTCATGAGAGCTGGGGCAGATTGCACCTGTTGTAAGCGGTTTTCTGAGAAATTGTACCAGAATACTGTCTTTCATACTGGAAAAGCCCCGTTTTAGTTCAGAATTTACAAAAAAACAATAATTTAATATAAGCCGGAATCCCTGTATTTTCAAGTTGTGAATCCCATTTTCATCGAACAATGAGAACTGATGAGTAATTTGCCTGCGGGACTTTCAAAAGCGGCAAATCTTGTTCTGCCGAGGCGCAGGCGGTCTTCGGCGGCGGAGCATGAGGGCGCACTTGTCCTTTCCGGCGGCGGTTCCTTCGTCTACGGGCGAGGAAAGATGTTCCGTGAGCCGCTTATTTGCCTGCCGATGGATTGCATCTTAATTTATAAAGGTAATTTTATTAAAATCTGGAAGACGGCGCTTGACTTTTGCTTTCCCGGGTGGATATTCTTTATAGTAGAAAGCAGAATTGCTATCTGGAAACAATAAACTGAAGGGGGGAACCATGAAGAAAGTTGTTGTTGTCGGCAGTTCCAATACGGATATGGTGGTGAAATCGGCTCGGATTCCTGTGCCGGGGGAGACCATTCTCGGCGGGCGTTTTATGATGAATCCCGGGGGAAAGGGAGCGAATCAGGCTGTCGCCGCCGCCCGCATGGGAGGAGACGTGACGTTTATCGCCAAGGTCGGAAATGACCTGTTCGGCAAAGAAGCCAAAGCTCTCTGGCAGGAGGAGAAAATTCATACCGATCATGTGCTGATCGATCCGGAAAACCCTTCCGGCGTGGCATTGATCATGGTGGACGCCAAAGGGGAAAACTGCATTTCAGTCGCTTCGGGAGCCAATGCATCCCTGAATCCGCAGGATCTGGACCCTGCCCGTGGCGTAATCGAATCGGCGGATGTTCTGCTCATGCAGCTGGAGACTCCTCTGGAGACGATTCTCTGCGCGGCGGAATGGGCTTCCGCCAAAGGAGTTCCCGTGGTTCTGAATCCGGCTCCGGCGGCGGAACTGCCGGAGGAAATTTATCCGTGCCTTTTCCTGATTACCCCGAATGAAACCGAGGCGGAAATCCTGACCGGAATCAAGGTGGAGGATGAGAGTTCCGCACGGATGGCGGCGGAGAAGCTCTGCGCGAAAGGGGTTCGTTCCGTTATTATAACAATGGGATCGCGCGGTTCTTATCTCTATACGGAGGGGCATGGCGAGCAGATTCCGGTGCGTCCGGTCAAGCCGCTTGACACGACGGCGGCGGGCGACGTATTCAACGGCGCGCTGACGGTCGGATTAGCCGAGGGAATGGGACTGCGCGAGGCGATTGCCCTGGCTTCCGAGGCAGCCACGATTTCCGTTACCCGCATGGGAGCGCAGAGTTCGGCGCCCTATCGCCATGAGTGCAGGATCACGCAGTAAACAGTGGAAAAGCCTGAACCGGGAACGGATGCTTTCTGCTACGGTTTCCGCAGGCTGTTCAGAATGATAAGACAAGGGGGGATGAATCATGTTTTTTGTAAACAATTATGGATTGGCTGTATTTTTCTGTTTTGTGACGATGCTCTGCTGGGGGTCGTGGGGGAATACCCAGAAACTGGCGGGGAAAAACTGGCGTTATGAACTTTTCTACTGGGATTATGTGATCGGAGTATTGCTCCTCAGCATCGTTGCCGGATTGACGCTTGGCAGTTTCGGCAGCGCCGGGCGAAGTTTCCTGCCGGACCTGCATCAGGCGAGCTGGGGCAACATCGGCAGCGCGCTGGTGGGCGGCATTGTCTTCAACGCCGCGAACCTGCTGCTTTCCGCTTCGATCTCAATTGCCGGCATGTCTGTCGCGTTTCCGGTGGGAATCGGACTGGCGCTGATTCTCGGTGTGATCGTCAACTACATCGGAGCGCCCAAAGGGGACCCGTGGATTCTTTTCGGCGGTGTTTTCCTGATTGCGATTGCCATTCTGATGAATGCGTACGCCTACAAGATCAAGGAGCCGGGCGGGAAAAAGGTTCCGATGAAAGGAATTGCACTTGCCGTGGTCTGCGGTGTGCTGATGGCATTTTTCTACCGTTTCATCGCCGCCTCCATGGATATGAACTTTACGGCGCCTGCGGCAGGGAAAATGACGCCTTATTCGGCATTCTTCATTTTCTCCGCCGGTATTTTCCTGAGCACATTTGTATTTAACATGATTGCGATGAGACATCCGGTTTCGGGGAAGCCTCTGGCGCTGACGGCATATTTCAGGGGGAATCCGGCAATTCATCTTGTCGGGCTTCTCGGCGGCATTATCTGGGGCGTCGGCAATATTCTCAGCCTGGTAGCCGCGGGAAAGGCGGGGCCGGCGATTTCCTACGGTCTCGGACAGGGCGCCACACTGGTGGCGGCACTTTGGGGAATCCTGATCTGGAAAGAGTTCCGCGGCGCGCCGAAACTCTCCCATTATCTGAACCTTGCAATGTTCGTGCTGTTTCTTGCCGGGCTCGGGCTCCTGATCAAAGCCGGGGCGTAAACTGCCCTGAAATGTTTCCGCCCGGAGTGATGCGGGGGGAGGAGAGACCGGAAACTGCCGCACTCTCCATGCTGGAATCGGCATGGAGAGGCGAGTTTGTGAATGCCTGCGGTCAGAGAACCTTGATCAGCTCGACATCGAAGATGAGGGCGGCGCCCGGAGGAATGACGTTGCCTGCGCCGCGTTCGCCGTATGCGAGATCCGCAGGTATGAACAGGCGGTATTTGGAGCCTTCATTCATGAGCTGAAGCGCCTCGGTCCAGCCGGGGATGACCTGTGTCAGCATGAATTCGGCAGGCTGTCCGCGCTCGACGGAGCTGTCGAATACGGTGCCGTCGAGGAGTTTGCCCGTGTAATGCACGCGGACTTTCCGGTCTTTTGCCGGTCTGGCTCCCGAACCTTCCGTGATGACCTGATACTGCAAACCGCTTGCCGTGACTTTGACGCCGTCTTTTTTGGCGTTGGCTTCCAGAAATTCTTTCCCCGCTTTGGAGTTGCCTTCCGCCATCTTCTTCATCTGGTCCTGACCCGCCTGCTGCATCTGCGCCTGAAGCTCATGCATGGCTTTCGCATATTCTTCAGGAGGAAGCCCGGGAGCGCCCGCGAGACAGTCCTTGAGTCCTTCGAGGACGAGTTCCGGTTTGACCGGAAGCGGAGACTTGAGCACATATTCTCCGACATTGATTCCCATTGCATAGCTCATTTTTTCCATGTCGGTCGCAAATGTCTTTGCCATAATAAAATACCATTTCCATTTATGCCTGCCGTATTCCAAATGCCCCGGATGGGCTCCCGGTTGTGCAAAGCTTTATTCCGGTAGTATAGCTGTATTTGCGGGGATAATCAAGGCATGAGCGGATTTCTTTTCGAAGAATCTCCTGCCGGGTGATTTGCAGCAGAACGGAGAACTGTTCCGCGATGGAAATAAACCGATATTGGGACGATGAAACAATCAATCCCGGCTTTTGATGCAGATTCGGCAATTAAATTAATTGCATATTTGCTTTCTGTCCTGTTTCAATAGAGATCATCATATGCACGACATTCAACTGCCGGAACAATAATATAGAAATTGTTATCCGTGTTGATTATCATTTTTGAACAATACTTTTTGCGCATATGATTGTCCGGCTTGTCTTCCAGAAACAGGTAATTCCGGGGTTCTTTATTTTTAATGAGTCCGGCGCCATAATACAGATAACCGGGAACGGGAGGAGTTGCCTTCATCCAATTTCCCGGACATTCCAAATTTTCGGGGTCCAGATATTGTTTCCTGCCATGGAGTAATCTTGGTAATGTATCTGGATAGTTCCCATTATGGTCATCTGCATAGGAGATACAGGCTTCGTAAATTATTTTCATATTCTTAATACATGCCGGCATGTCTGCAAGAACCTTTGGACCATCTTCTTTATACTCAAACAATGGGGAAGTACAAGGAAAGCAAAACAGGAAAAGAGAAGCGAGAAACCAGTAAATCACGATTTTATCCTGAAGCAGTCGAACAATGATATAGCAGCAGAAGCATAGATAGAAAACTAAATAGAAACTTGTAAAGCTGAGTGGAGCATTCAAGGTCAGAATTGCATGAATATGCATGACCAGCAAGAAGAAATAGATTGCCATGCCGATAATCAGCAGCGC
>DXVA01000381.1 GCA_019408975.1 Lentisphaeria bacterium
CTGCAACTTTGTATCTGGAAATGATCAACAGAAAAGAGTGGAGGTGAATATGTATTCCCGTAAATGCAGAATTGAATGCCGCCGGCGTTGTTCAAGGGTGAAAACAGAAATTTTTATCCTGATAAAGCTCCTCATGAGTAGAAGTTGCAAAGAAAATATTTCATTTCGGCAGCAAAACAGGGCAGGACATTGCCAGTCCCCTGATTCTTCTTCTTTCTTCCTTCCATTATTGAATTGTTCTAATGTTGAATTGTTCAAATGTTTTCCAGTTCCTTCTTCCTTCCGTATTCCCTGTTCTTCAGTTCTTACTTCGAGGGTAAAAATAAGAATTTTTACCCTCATAGAGCTCCTCATCGTCGTGGCGATCATCGCGATTCTGGCTGCGATGTTACTGCCGGCTTTGAGCAAGGCGAGGGCGATGGCGCAGAGAATTTCATGTACCTCCCAGCAAAGGCAGATCGGGCTGGCTCATGCGAATTATCAGTCCGACAGCGGGGATCATTTTATTTTGAAAGATTATGAAGCATTTTCTCCGAAAATTTCCCGTGACGAGTGGACATGGGCGTATTATCTGTCACAGAATTATCTGGGGGGCAAAGGCGCTTTGTTTGTCTGTCCGACAGCGGAAGGTCTCTTTGGAAATATCAATGCATGGTCCGCAAGCGGTCTGCGGCGCCATGTCAAAAAATATTATCAGGCAAGTCACTACGGATACAACTATTTGAATCTGGGTTCCACATATCATACGTTCCGGGGAATTACCGGCTCCTATCTGACGACGCCGAAGAATACGCAGATCAAGAGACCTTCGGAGATCATGATGTTTGCCGATGCCCGCTACGGAACCAGTCCTAAAGGCGCTTATCTTTTTATCGACAAGGATCTTTCCGGTTATACGACGAATGCTTATGCTGTAAGTGACCGGCATGAAAACGGGATGAATGTGACATGGGTGGACGGGCATGTGACATACGAGAAAAACGGGAAATACCGTCTTTTCCTGCTGACGAATAAGTTCATGCGCCCATTGTGAAAAAATGGTAACAGAAGTGGAGAAACCATGAAGTATTTTTTGAGCATCGCATTGTATCTTGTTTTTTGTGCCCTGCTTCACGGAGGAGAAAATCTCTCCTTGAAAACCTTCGGTCTGAAACATCCCGGAGTGGAGGAACAGTTGAAGCAGTTGTTTACGGATGCGGGATTTTCGGTGAACGCGGAAAAAGGCAGGAACTCTGTCTGCGTTTTTGCCGGACGCCTCAGTCAGCCGGAACTTGCCGCAGCATTCCGGAAATACCTGCCGGGCGGGAAGTTGAAATATGACGGCTTTGCTGTCGCGGTCGATGGCGGTCAGGTCTATCTGATCGGAGTGGAGGAACGTTCCCTGATTTATGCCGCGGCTGATTTTCTGGAGAAACAGTGCGGATATTACCGTTCCGTCCGCCCGGTCGAGGGGGGAACCCCGGAAAAACAGTGGAAACTTGCCAATGCCGCATGGATATCCAATCCGGCATTTGCTCTGCGCGGAGTTTCTCCTCTGGGGTATTCCGGGCTGAATGAGATGTTTATGAACTGGGAACTTGCAAATGCTTATAATTTCCGGCTGATACCGCAATCCCGTTATGCCGCGCATTTGAGACAGGTGGAGCGGATGGGATATCCGCTTTATTTAGGCGGGCACACTTTTTATTTCTGGATTCCGGGAACCTTGTTCAAAGAGCATCCGGAATATTTTCCGCTGATCAAAGGAAAGCGCACCAATTACGAAAAACCGAATTATTCGGTGAAAGTTCAGACGAATGTCGGAAGCAAAGAGGTTCAGGAACTGGTTGCGCAGAAGATGATCCGGATTCTCCGCGAACATCCGGATATAAAAATGATCGGGCTCGGCATGAATGACGGCGCCGGTTGGGGGGATTCCCCCGAGGAACGGGCGATGGATGATGATAAGGAATACCGTCGCGGTGTTTACTCCACACGCTATTTCCGTTTTGCGAATATTGTCGCGGAAAAGGTTGCCGGGGTATTTCCCGATGTGAAGATTCACACTTACGCCTATTTTTCATGTGAGGAGCCCCCGAAACTTGAAAAGCTGCACCCGAACCTCATCATCGAATTCTGCACTTACCGGCGGGATTACAAACGGACTTTGGATGATCCTTCGTCGCCGGTCAATGCTTATTGGAACAAACTGCTCCTGAAGTGGCTGAAATTCGGCAATGCCCTGTATATTCGTGATTATCTTGTTTTCGGAGGCTTTCCGGCGTTTGACGTGCCTGTCCTTAAGATCATCCAGCGTGATTTGCAGTATTACAGAAAGATCGGCGTGACAGGGTATTATACTGAATGCATGGTGGACGGCTGTGTTCCCGATGCACCGGAGAACGTCCGGAAAGGATATTACAGGAGAGATATGAACCCTGAAAAGCAACTGCTGTACTGGACGGGCATGAAAATGGAGTTTCATCTGCTCGGCAGACTGCTGTGGAATCCCGATGCGGATCTTGAGGCATTGAAAAAAGAGTATTTCAAAAATTACTATGGCGCTGCCGCGGAAGCTATGGAGAAGATTTACCGCCGTATCGAACAGCGTTGGGACGGTGATTCCGCTCCTTATGTCTGGAACAAATTTGACACGAATTTTCCTGCCATGCTGTTTCAGGACGGAGATATGACTTTTCTGGAAAAGGAACTTGCAAAAGCTGCTGCGATCGCTGAAAAATCAAAAGACCCTGTTCTTGCGGAACGTCTGAAACGGGAAGAAAAGCTGATTCTCGGCGAATACAGAAAACGTGTCGGCATACAGAGAAAAACACTGTCCGTCGGGAAGCTTGTCGGAGATGCCACGGTGGAGAATGTGAAACGTACAGCAGAGAAGAATCGATCTGTGATCCGAGGGCTGGTGAAACGGGAACGGGGCGGAAAGATTCTTCCTTCGGACAGCTCCGCCGATATTTATTGTGCCGTGCAGGGGGATAGCCTGATTATTCTCGGTGAATTCATGCAGAAAAAGGTGTCGGCGGTTCCGCGGGAGCGGGACGGACAGGTATGGAAAGGCAATGACACATTTGAATTGTTTCTTGCCGCCGGACCGGAAAATGCCGCAGATGGTTATTATCAACTGGTCATCAATCCGCTCGGTGATTTCTACGATTCCCGTTTAAACCGGAAACAGTGGAACTGCAATGCAGAGGTGAATGCCGGGATTCTGCCGGACCGCTGGTATGCCCTGATCTCAATTCCCTTGAGCGAACTGGGATATCCCCGGGATAAGGCAGCCTTTTCCCTGCGCATGAACTTCGGCAGGAATATTTCCGGGAAAGAAGTTTCCAGTTGGACGGACGGCTCTTTTGCGAATGAATCCGCTTTCGGAATCCTTAACATTCAGAGGTGACTCTCATGAAATTATTCTGGAGTCTGTTCGTCACGTTTGCCGTTGCCTGGAATTTGTCTGCTGTGGAGCTGGATGGAGTCAGGGACTTTGTCCGGATTCAATGGAAGGCGGAAATGCCGCGTCCGGTCTTTTCCGTCAGTTTCAGAGTGAAAGTGAATGCCGCAGATTTGAGGGTTCCGGAAGGGAAAAAGGAGAATAACTCCATTTGTTTTGAAATGCGTTCAGTTCCGTTTGAGTTCGATGGTTTCAGGGAATTCAAGCTGTTTTTTGTTTCACTGGCGAATCCGGCGAAAAGTTATGCCGGTTTTCAGGCAACTGCGTCCTGCCGCGGGAAAACGGAAAGAATCCGTTATAATGCCGCTTGGCGGAGTGTCGGCGGAAGCGTGCCTGTGGATGAGTTTGTAACAGTGGTTATAGCTTTCGATGGTATGGCTCTGGATGCGTATGTGAATCATGAGAATCTTGCGAATACGCATAGAAAGCAGAGATTGTCTCTGGGAGAGAGCGCGGGAGAGTATTCACTTTGCTTCGGGATGAACAGGAACCGGAGATATCCGTTGAAATGCGAGATTCAGGATATTGCTCTCTATGATAAGGTATTGAGTTCTGCCGAAGTTCAGTCGCTGCTGGATGGCAGGCCGCCGATGGAAATAACGGGGGCGCTTGTTTACCTGCCGTTGAAAAATGATCTGGCGGACCGCTTGAAGTCGCCGGATATTCAGATTATGGTATCGCCCGGAGTGAAGAAACAACTGCGGAAGTGAGGTTTATTATGGATTTTTGCGTGAAAGATGTTCCCGTCAGCCATGAATACGATGTGCTGGT
>DXVA01000382.1 GCA_019408975.1 Lentisphaeria bacterium
AAAACAGGAAAAAGTTGCAAAAGTAGCTTGACAAAACCTAACATGGAAGGAAACAGAATATGAAGACAGTCAAAACCGGTTTTATTTGCGCTTCGCTGCTTGCGGCGACTTTATGGGGGGCGGATTTCGATCGTGGCGGAGTTACATTCCCGATGGAACAGATTTCAGCGGAACGTTTTCAGCCAGCATTGCGGGAAGATGCAAATCTCCTGAAAAATCCCGATTTTACGGAGGCGCCTGTCGCATGGGGCAAAATGGATACCGGCTGGTTTGCCGCAAGATGGATTTTCGGTCCGGAGAACAGGACGAAATTCAATAAAATAACGGCAGATGTCGGGCAGATACATTTCACCGATTCGGAGTCGGGCAGGGTCATGGAGCTGAACCGTCCTGTCGAGCTGGAAAAACTGATGGGAGAGCTGTCTTCTCGGTTTACTCTGGATTTTTCTCAGGTTCTGGTTCTGCCGGAAAATGACAGCGGGACATTCCGGATTTCGTTTCAAAGCCGCAATCAGGTGATCGGGAAAAACAAATTTGACCAGATGCTTCTGATTTTTTTCTATGACAACAGCTCACGGTATCCCGCGCAGGGAAAGGAGACTGGGCGGTATATTTGTAAAAAACTGAATTCCAGCCGGGATTGGCAGAATTACAGTTATGAGTTCACTGTGCCGGCGGGGACACGCAAAATAAAAATATCGTTCCGGGGCGACGGCTGCGGCAAACTTCAGATCAGAAATCCCCGGTTGTCTAGGGTGGCGCCGGAAAAGCCCGTCGCTGCAGAGCTGGCACCGGGCGCGTTGCTTGACAAGACGTTTGCCCTGGCAGTCAATGAACCCGGCGTTATCGGTTTTCGCTTTAAAAACTATCTGCCGAAAGGAGCACTGAAAGCTGAAACGATGAAAATGCACCTGGAACTGCCGTCCGGCATTTCCGTGATCGGGACCAACCGCATGTTTGGCGACCGGATCGAGAGCTGCGACATTCAGAAAAACGGGGAAGGATGGAAACGCTGGTCGTTCGATGTTGCGCCGTCCATTGTTTCTTATCTGCGAAATACGCAGGAGTTTACGGGATGGTACATGCCTTCGGCGATGCTTCTCGGCAAGGTCTCTGAAAATTCCCGGTGGAGTGACTGCCGTTTTTATCTCTCGGCAAACGGAAACAGAATCAGCAATACGGGCACATTCACTCTGCGGATGATGAAACCGTTTGGGAAGAATGCAGCCCCCAAGCAGTTTTATACCGGCTTTCATTCGGTGAACAGCGACATTGATTTTCATCAGCCCGAGGCACAGCGGGCGCTTTCGGAATTCATCGGCAAAACCGGAAATACCCTGATCGCATCGAAGCTCAAACCGGAGTATTTGAAAATGCTCCGTGAAAATGGCATCCGCCTGATTACGGCGGAATCCTATTATTTCGCCAACGGTTTCCGTATCGGCGTCATGGAAAAGGGAAAGAAGCCGGCTTATTCCAATTATCTGGACAAGGATGGAAAAACGGTTTCTCCGCGACGCAATCTTCTCTGGAGCTGTCCCGTTTCGATTTACAACCGGACGCCTTATTATACGGAAATTGTTTTGCCGCAGCTCAAAAATGCTCTTGCAGGACTTGACGGTATTCAGCCGAACTGGGAACCCTACATGTCCCTCAACAAAGGCTGTTTCTGCGACAACTGCCGTGAAGAGTTCGCGAAGTTCGCAAAACTTTCCCCGGAGAAGGTGAAGGATATCTGGCCCGCGCAGCTGCTGCCGGGGAAACCTTATCATGAACGGGCGACCCGTTTCCGCGCTTATCAGCATGGGCGCTTGATCAGGACACTGCACGAAGACTCTCTCAAGCTCGGTGCAACGGAAGTCGGTTTCTGCCCCGAGGTCGGCACGGATCAGATCATCCGCTATCCGAATCATTTCAACGAACAGTGGGAGTTCACGCCGTATGAATATGCCGGAGACCTGAAATGGCTGAATGTGTGGGGTCCCTATGTCTGGTTCATTGCCGATCAGCCCTACGCCTACACGAAAGGAGCGAACCTGCTTACCTGGGAAATGGCACAGCGTGTCATCCGCGACTACCGGAAGCATTTCCCGAATCCGGCAAAACGTGCAAAGCTCATGGCGATGCCGCACGGAAGCCAGCTCAATATGACGGGGCTGGGACAGCCCGAAGGCATGGCGATGGATCAGATCAGCTCTTTCCTTGCCGGTTACGATGCTTCGATCCTCTACTTCTTCCCGCGCGGTTACGATCACCGCTTCTGGAAAGCGCTTGCGGACAGCAATGCCTTGATCGCGGCGAATGAGGATATCGTCATGAACGGGAAAAAGAAAGACGATGTAACCGTTATCCCGCAGACGCCATTTCCCGCTCCCGTGGAAAACATTGAACCGAGATTCCTGCCGGATGTCAGGAAAAGCGATCTGTTTCAAGTCGCCGCATTTGAAAAGGACGGGCGGATTCTTGTCGCCGCCGGCAATTTCTGGGAGAAAGGCGATGTCGTGTTCCTGCTTCGCGTTCCGGGCTTGAAACCGGATCGGGAATATACCGTTCAGGAAAAGGCGTTCCGCCGCCAGTTCGTGCCGGAACAGGGGAGATTTTTCACGGGAAAAATGCTCGCGGACGGGATTCTGCTTCATGCCGGAGCCATGCGCTGGGCGTTCTTCGAGATTGCTCCCGCCGCGAAGATTCAGGCGGAAATTGTAACCTCCGCGGAGATGCGCAGAGAACTGGATCGTTGTCAAAAGGAGAACCGGCGCGCCGCCGATGAGGAAGCCGCCCGCGACAAGGCGCTCCATGCGGAAAACGACATCGGCGAACTCAAAGGCATGAGTTCTGGCGCGCTCTCCTGCAAGCCCGTTCAGAAAAACGGAAAAACAATGCTGGAGGTCGTTTCCGGGAAAAACACCCTGCTTTTGAATCCCTGCGGCATGGCGCTGGAGTCATGGACGGTGGACGGAACGGATCAATGCAGTGCGGGTTTTGGGCAGTCGGCATTCTGGACGCCGGGAAAAAACGGCATGGTCGTGAACGGCAACTATCGCGTCACGGATCAGAAAATTTCTGCGGAGGGATTGCGGGTCACGGCGGAATTCACCACGACGGTTTACAGCTATCCCTGGCTTTCCGGGCTGAAGATCGGGAAGACGATAATGGTTTTGCCGGATTTGAAGCGGGTTGTTTTCGAGGTGAAGTTGAATAATACGCAGGCGGTCTCCATGAACGACGTCGGCTACCGCTGGAGCTTCATCCCGGCTGCATGGAGCGGGAAGAATGAAGGCAGCGTGAAAAATGCCGGAATGAGCATGACGCGCCCCGGGAAACATATGCTGCTTGTCGGAGAGAATTGCACCGCATGGGCGGAACAGAGGATCGGCAGGCTGTTCGGGGCCCGGGAAGTGGTGCGGAATGTGAAAAATAACGATTTCGAGTTCATCAGTTCCGGAAATCGTGATATGCAGGCGCGCTTCCTGCCTGCGGACAGGTTTGCGGGCGCGGCGGTGTGGAGCACTCCGTCCGCCTCGACTTTTGAACCGTTTTACCTGCCCGTTACCATAGACCCCGGAAAACAGATTGCTTTTTCGGCGGAATTCTCGGTCAGGTAAACCGGAGGCAGTCCTTGAAATACGATGGAATACGGGAAGATGATTTCTTTTCCTGGTTGGCTTCAATGTCCCGGTCTTTCAGGTCGGCTTTGATACGGAAGCATGTAGCTCATTCCTTTCAGGTCAAGGACTTTGCCCTTGTCGTGCCGATTACGAATTCCCTGCCCGGAGCTCTCCTGTGGTCACGCATTGGCGGCTCTCGAGGCTTCGCTTCTCGTCCTTGAGCGGTTGGGACCGCCGACGGAGAGATTTCGCCTGCGGATACGATTCCGGGCTTTCGGCATTGTTCCCGTTTTCCCGATATCCCGTATGCTCTGCATCGGGACAGTTCACTCCCTGATGAATGAAGCTGCCTGTTTTTCTCTCTTTTTTTGTTCTTTCCGGTGCTTTTTTGTGGAAAAATGTCATGTGGCATGTATATTCCATAAATGTAGGTATGGAAATGACTTTATTACATCATAAAAACGGACATCAGGGATAAAATATGAAACAGAAACTCCTGCTTCTCGGAGCCGTATTATTCGGCGTGTTGGCTTTCATGTTCACGTTCAGCCAGATCAACAAGGAAAAGGCGCGTCTGCAGGGGGAGCTGTCTCTTATACACAT
>DXVA01000383.1 GCA_019408975.1 Lentisphaeria bacterium
GTCTTCAACGACTTTGAGGTTGTGCTTCTTTGCGATTTCCATGATCGGGTCCATGTCGGCGACGATACCGTAGAGATGGACAACGACAATCGCTTTTGTGCGTTCTGTGATGAGGGGCTCAATCGCCTTGGGGTCAATTGTGTGGTCCGTCGTAACGTCCGCGAACACGGGGAGGGCGCCCGCCTGAAGCGCGCAGAAACTGGAAGCGATGAAGCTGTAGGATGTGCAGATGACTTCGTCGCCGGGGCCGATGTTCATTCCTGCGAGAGCCGTATGGAGGGCGCATGTGCCGTTGGCGACGCTGATGGCATTCTTCACGCCGAGCCATTTTGCCCATTCTTTTTCAAACTGCATTCCGATTTTTCCGGTCCAGTAGTTGACTTTGCCGCTTCTGAGGACGTCGGCAGCAGCCTGGACGGTGGATTCCTCGAAGCTCGGCCATGCCGGGAAAGTTCCGTTGTAGACTTTCTTGCCGCCGTCGATTGCGAGTTTCTGTTTTGCAGCCATGGATTTTCTCCTTGTAGATTTTGTTTGTTCGTAATTTCTTACGTTTTGCGATTTGTTTTTTATTCTTTCTGATATAAATTATACCACAGGCACCCACTTGCCGTCAATCGGGATCATTTGCAAAAAATAATCATTAAATTGTGAAAAGTTACTGCAATGGGAATTTTTGAAGACATCAAGCTCGAATCGCAGGATCATCCTTCGCTTACGCTGGCAAGTCCCTTCAACATTCTCTGGGAATATGACCGGGGACCGCAGGAAAAGCTCAAGGGGGATGTTCATTACGCACTTCAGATATCCATCGTGATGCAGGGGGCTGCCGAGGTCGTGTTCGGCGACTGGTCTCATGTGTTCCAAAGCGGCGAGCTCTGGTGGACCATGTGCTGGGAACCTCATGCCTACCGTCTGCTGTCCTCGCGCAACTTTGTGATGTCGGTCAATATCAATATTGACAACCTCGGCAACTGCGGCCCGTGTTCCGATGCGGACTGGCTTGCTCCGTTTACGGTGGAGCCGCAATACCGGTATTGCCCGTCGAACGATGCGGAACGCAGTGAAATTGCGCTTGTCTCAAGAAAACTTCTTCACGCTTACAACCGCAGGATTCCGAACTGGCAGACACACTGCTGGCTGATGATTCATCAGTTGATCCTGCGCGCATCCGAACGGGTGTCCGCTGTTGAGCAGTCCGAAGCAAACGGGCTCAACGCAGGGATGAGCCGCATTCAGAAAGCGGTAAGCCTTGTACGTACGTCCAAAATTCCGCCGTCGCTGGAATCCGCCGCACAGTCATGCTCCCTGAGCGTAAGCCGTTTTTCCTATCTGTTCCACTCGACGATGGGCGTGAGTTACGGTCAGTTCGCTCTCCGCGTCCGGCTGACGAATGCCGCCAATGATGTGAGGACGGGAATTTATACTTTGAACGAGATTGCCGAGCGCCACGGTTTTTGCGATGCCAGCAGTTTCTGCCATGCGTTCCGCAAAGTCTACCGCTGCACCCCGAATGAGTTCAAGGCACGGAAATAACCGGCGTCTGTGTTTCGCCGCCCCGACCCGATGCGGACGTTCCGTCTATCCGTGTTTTTCTTCCAGTCCTGTAATCCGAGGCCAGAGTTTGTGCAGAAAGCCGAAGTTGGATTTCCGGTCGAATTCAAGCGCGCCGCCGAGGAAACGGAAAATATACAAATCACGGTAAGGCGTTTCAACGGCGCAGGCCTGCACATGCAGAGTATTGCCGTCCTGCCATGCCGCGCTTGCCTCCAGAATACGGATTTCCTTTTCATCCAGCTGAAGATGGTTCCGGGTGTGAATGCCATACCGTGCCGTCAGTTCCTCCCGCCTGCCGTCTTCCCATCGCAATACAATTGTACAATTTTTCCCAGTGAAACGAAAGCCAAGTTTTTTCAATCCGGCTGTATTGGGCGCAAGATTATATTCCTGATTTCGCGGCGTCCGGCGGAGAACGGAAGACGCCGGCGGAATTTCGCGTGTCGCAAGCAGATTTTCCAATTGCTTCCGCGCTTCCGGATTTTCCTCAAGCGCAGTTTCACGGAGAGCCGGGTAAACCGTGTTCCAGAAATGTGTCAGAATGGTCTGCATGTTTGAGACGCCGGAGGTGACGGCGAGCACGAGGTCCTGTTCCGGCATGACGAGAACATACTGTCCGCAGGCACCGTCTGCGCGGAAGGAGTTGAAGCTGGTGCGCCAGAACTGGAACCCGTAACCGAGCTTCCAGTCCGGCTGGGCATTGCCGGAGTTGTCGATCTGCTTTGAGACTGCCTCCCGGAGATAAGTTTCCGGAATCAATTGTCTGCCCTCCCAGTTCCCATTATGCAGGAGGAGCCTCCCGAACCGGAGCAAATCCTCCGTTTTGAGCCAGAAGCCCCAGCCTCCGACATTGGTTCCCATCGGACAGCAGTCCCATCGATGCGCGTCAATGCCGAGCGGGCGCAGGAGGCGTTCCTGAAGATAATCCAGCACATTCCGCCCGGTGGTTCTGCGGATGACGGAGGCAAGCATGTACGTCGCGGCGGAATTATAGACAAAACGAGTTCCCGGTTCAAAAGCCAAGCTGCTTTCCAGAAATCCTTTGACCCAGTCCCTGCGGGGGCGCAAGCTGCTCATCGGACAGATTTCATGACCGGAGGACATCGTCAGAAGATGGCGGAGCGTGACTCTTTTCATTCGTTCGGAAACTGAGGCGGAGACCTTTTCCGGAAAGAAGTCGACAAGCTTGTCATCAAGCCGCAGACAGCCTTCCTCCCCGGCGATGCCGATTGCGGCGGAAGTGAAACTCTTGCTCAGTGAGAAGAGCTCATGCTGATATTCCGGGCGGCAGGGATACCACCACGCCTGTGCAATGATTCTGTCATGGCGCATCAGCATGAAACTGTGAATCGTATCCAGCTCTGAAATCAGCCTGACCCATTCCGAAACCGCACCGGAAGGTACGCCCTGCGTTTCCGGCGCCACGTGTTGAAACGTAAATTCACTCATGAAAAATACCCCTTGACCCGTCTGTCAGGCGTTTTCCTCACCTTTCCCGAACGGTTTGTTCTCCGGCAGGACATCCAGAGCGCTCCGCAGGCTTCCGATGAGCTCGTAATATTTCTTGTCCAGTTCATTTTCCAGTTGCACACCGCCGAGGTCTTCCAGTGAGCGGATCACTTTCAGAGGCGTCAGTTCTTCCGGCGGCATGGCGGGCTGATACGCACGGAGTGTATTTTCATCTTTCATATAAACTTCGCAGAGCAGGCCCGCTGCGACCATTTCATACAATACCTTGCGCGTCGTTCGGATCGGGATTTCAAGCGTTTCCGAAAGTTGTTCGTCGGAGAGCGGCAGTTGCGCATCGCGGAAAACCTTGGCGATCAGGCTGATGAGTTCCATTGCGTAAATATTTTTCTGTGTGAGGCTCAAAAGGTGATCTTCCGGCACCATTTCATACTCATTGACGTTCTGGATTGCGAAAGAAAGCTCGGAACCCGCGAGCACGATCATCCAGCTCAGGTTCAGCCAGATCAGAAACAGGGGAAGCGCCGCGAAGCTTCCGTAAATGGCGTTGTATTTGACCACGACGAATTGTGCGAACACGTAGGCGGATTGGACGACCAAATAAGCGAGCGCCGAAATGAGTCCCGCAGGCATTGCCGCACGGAAACGGACTTTCGTATTCGGAATCGCCATGTAAATAAAGGTGAAAACCGCCCAGACCGCCACTACCGGCACCGCGTAATTGATCAATGCGTTGATGGTGGAGGAAAACGGCAGTTTCTGCGTGAATCCGTTCAGGTGCGATGCCGCAAACACGATGCCGCTTCCTGCCGTCAGCATCAGGAACGGGCAGATGATGAGGATTGCGATATAATCGGAAATCTTGCGGATCATGGTCCGTCCGCGCTTTACGCCCCAGATTCCGTTCAGGGACAGCTCGATGTTGGAGAGCAGTTTCACCGCAGTCCAGATCAGCAGGATCACGCCGACTCCGGCAACGACGCCGCCTTTGGCATTCTGGAGCGTCCGGTCTGAAAACTCGATGATCTTTTCCGCCATATCAGGATATGCGCTCATCCAGTCACGCAGTTTTTCCTGGAGCATTTCCGCATAGCCGTATCCTTTCGCGAAACCGAAAATCAATGCAAGAATCGGGACAATCGAAAGCAGAGTGTAATAGGTGAGGGCGGATGCCTTGA
>DXVA01000384.1:0-1238 GCA_019408975.1 Lentisphaeria bacterium
AAGCGATTGAATCTGTACGGATGTATAATATTCCGGATCGGCGCTTTCCGGAGCTTTGTCGTCCAGTCCCATAACGGAGCCGATGGCGTAAAAGGTGTCCTGCAATATCGTATCGGGGAGAGTTTCCCCCGCCAGATACCGGCGGACCTGAAAATAGAGTGTCGTTTTGTTTGAACTTTCACTGGCTTTTGTCTGGAACGCGGTTGTGTTCGTGTTGATTTCAAAACGCAGTACCCCGTTTTCACCGGTCAGGAAACAGCGTTCCGGACCGGAATAGAACATCAAATCATCGCTATGTTTGAAATTGTTGTCGCCGGCGCATTCAAAGGTATCGCTTTCGGAAAATTCCAGCGGTTCACCGTCATCGTCGCAGAAGAGAATATCAAGGTAAAGTTTTGTACCGTATATGATAATCGGGCGCAGGCTTACGGATTGCGTCTCGTTGTTGCCGGGCGTCGGAATGAATTGTCGTTTTTTCGCATTTGCGTAAAGCATGGTTTTCCCTGGTCGTTAAGAGTTAAGAATTAAGAGTCAGAAATTGAAAAGCGGGTTAAAGGGCGGCTGCCTTTTCCTTCACTCTTAACTATTTCACTCTTAACTCTGAACTGTTATTGTATGCGAGTTCCGCAAGGGCGGTAAGAAGCTTGTTTTTGAAATGCTCGCCTACAATGTCCTTGCCCGTCAGTCTTGCGGTGATCGAGGCGATATGTTTTACCCCCGTGGCAAGTGCCAACTCCCAGATAACATAATGCCTCGACCATCCGTATTGGCTGATCAACAGATCGGAATAGTCAATCAGCCAGTTCGTTATTTTTTTTTATCAGACGAATCCGCGCCGCCGTAGACTTCCATAGCCTCACCGAATTTCTCCATGAATTTCGGCAGTCCGTTCATGAGCTTTTCGATATCGGAAGGCATCAGATTGAAACTCCATTCAATCGCAGCATCGGCAAGGCTTTCCGCTCCAAGCCGCGCCAGATTGACAAGTTTCCGTTCCGGCGTGTCACTCAAAAGCAGAAAAAGAATCACAAGCGAATCCATGAATTCATTCTTTGACTCTTCTCCCGTGACAAACGGATGATTGACCAGCTGGAGCACGGCAAACACACCAGCGGACATCGGGCGCACGCATTCAAATCCGCCGATCATATCATGGTCTGTCAGATCATCGCCGGTGACAAGATTCTCCGGCGGTGCGTTTTCCCTTTTTACCTGTTCGGCTTTTTCCGCCATCGCCT
>DXVA01000384.1:1248-4169 GCA_019408975.1 Lentisphaeria bacterium
CATCGCCTTCGCTTTTTCCAGGGCTTCGGGGTCCAGCGGATTCATGCCGTTAAACTTCTGAACCGGCATGATTCACCTCAACTTCCAGATGGATCGGTAAGCTTGATGTTTTCATAAGAAGCCAGTTCAAGAGACAATTCCTTAAAGTCATCGTTTTTGAACCCCTCTTTCCACGATTCAAGAACCATAAGTTCGTCATTGACCGAAAGAACCATGCCCGCCTTGAGTGCCGGAACCGCACCTTTGATCTTGACGGTATAGCTCTGCGACCGGCGGCGGTTCTGATATGCGAGAGATACGACATTGCCGGAGCCGTCTTTGAGTTCCTGCTTATCCGCTTCATTGTTGATATCAAGACTCTGTCCCGCCCCCCATGTGGTATCAGGGCATCCGTAAACGACGCCTTCGGTCAACCCGACGATCGTCACCGTCTCTGGCGTTGACCCTAAAATTTCTGCTGCCATAAAATCACCTCATAAATAGTTAAGACTTAAGAGTTGGAGTTAAGCGCCGGACACATGACACGCGCCCGGCGCATTTGTTTATATCTTATTCTCCGCCGGACGGAGTTCCGGAACCGCCGGATGCGGAGTCTTCCGCCGTCGCGGAGTTGTCGATATCGGTGCATTTCACGAACGACTTATTATAGCGGATGTTCGTATCGAAACTCTGGAACGCGATCACGCGGATATCGCCGCTGGCACTCTTGGTGTAGGGGTCTGCCATCATGTCAAGCACACCCCACATGCCGACGATCAGATCGGACCATCTGCCGTAAAGAGCGGTGGAAAGATTCTTTCCGGTTCCTTTTGTCCCGTTTTTCGGGAGCAGATTGCTCATCAGCGCGGTGTAACCGTTGATTTCCCCCTCTCCGGATTTCGTTCCCTTTTCGAACACGGGGACGCTGCCGTAGGGGAACTTGAGAGTAGTCTTGAGTTTCCCGCGGGTGCGGGCGTTTACAAGATACTTCATCGTGCCATCATCGTAAATATCGCTGTCCGCAACGAGCGTCTCCATTTCGACCGCATCTTCAAAAGTCATAGCGCCGCCATTGGTTCCGAGCGCGACTTCATGAAGTCCGGTCTGATTGAGCAGTCCGAGCGGCTGATTGGAAGTGCCGGACCCGAAGAATACGGCCTTTTCAATGCCTTCCGCAATTGCCGCCGCGATATCGGAGCGGACAAACGCCTCGACTCCGATACTGGACTGGAGCGTCAGCAAGCGTGAGAAGACCGTCATTGCCGAAATCGTTTTCGGGCTCATGGTGATCTGCGAGAAAGTCGGATCGCTCGCCGTGGTGTCGCCGGATTCCGGGACAAAGTAAGTCACGGCGCCGCCGGTTACTTTCGGAATGGCGATGCTGCCGCGGAGTCCGGTCAGGAACCGTGCGCCGAGTCTGTGCAGAATCAGCCGTTTGCGGATCAGTTCAATCATGCTGGACACCATCAGATTGGTCTCGACGACCTGCCCGGCAGTAGAGCCGTTGGTTGTGCCGACCTGCATTGTGCGGGTTGCCTCATCCGCCAGAATATCCATCGGAACGAAAAAGCCACGCGCCTCCTGTTTCATGTGGTCGGCACACGCCTGCGAGACCTCACGCTCAAACGGGGCAAGATCCCAGTTCTTCGTATAGCTTGCCTGAATCGCACGAATAAAAGAGTACTGTTTCTTGTCTTTTGCCGACAGACCGAGTTCCGCACCGGACACAGGTTTCACCTTGTGGCTGCGTTCAAGAAGCATCTGGTAGATATCCTCGTTGGACTTTCCTTCACGCAGGGCGTTGGAAACTTCATCAAACATGCCATGTTTCTGTCCGAGCGCAAGGAGAGAAATGGCGCGTTGTGCGTCTTCTTCATGTTTTCCGGTGGCGTCGATGATGCGGATGCCATTGTCATTCGCGAACTTTTCGGCTTCGGCATCGGATGCGTTTTCCGGCATTCCGGCGGCGACGAGCTGCTTTCTGATTTCGGGGGTGATCTTCATGGATCGTCCTTTCCTTTTATGGTTCAAGTTGCAAGTTTCAATCTCTCATACAGCAGGGGAAAAAAGGTAAGTACTTTTTTAGTGATCAGTTGTCAGTTATCAGTTATCAGTGGAGGAAAGGGCTGCCGCCCTTTAACCCGCTAGCCACTAGCCACTAACTCGCTATGATGATCATTCTGACTTTTCCGCTTTCCGGTTCGGGCGTTTCTTCCGGCAGGTCGATTTCCCTTCCAATGCCCACGGTAGGATCAGCGGGCACGGGAACCATTGACACCTCATAGGGCGTCCAGCGGAAACGGATTTCCATCACACCGTCCGCGCCTTTGCGGGAGGACACTACGGATGTTTTCAGGTAGCCGACAGATACGTTTCGACGGATGCCGTTCCTTACGTCGCTGAAAATTTCCTCCGAGCGTGCGGAAGTTCCGAAGCGAACAGTAACGATCATACGTTTTTCCTGTATCGCGCAGGACTCGACCACGCCAATAACGTCGCCCTTGTGAGTATCGAGCAGAGGCGCGCCGTTCATGCGTGTCATATCCACATCGGCAGGTTCATGCGACAGGATTTCCCGGTAGATGTTTTTGCCGTCATAACGTTCCACCGGGTATTCACTGGATGCGGCGAATGTCACGGTCCGTTTTTCCTCATCCACATTTTCCACCGTGAAACTGCGGAATTCATTTTTCGTGTGAAGTTTCATTGCAGTATCTCCTTTTTCAGTAAGGGAAAAAAGGTAAGTACTTTTTCAGTGAGCAGTTGTCAGCGCGGGCTGAAGGACCGGAAGGACCAAAAAGACCGGAAGGACAGCGCGCGCGGCGACGGGCTGGGCGAAGCCGCCCACTAACCACTAGCCACTAGCCACTAGCCACTGCCCACTGATCACTATCCCACAACCTCGCTATCTCGCTATCTCGCTATCTCGCAACTTTTCCATA
>DXVA01000385.1 GCA_019408975.1 Lentisphaeria bacterium
CGAATATGAGCCGCAGGAAGACCGTGCTGCGGTCAATGTCCGTATGCAGGCGCCCGAGGGAACCAATTTCTATGCGATGAACGATGCGTCTGTCGAGGTAATGAATACCGTTTATCCGATTGTCGAAGCGGGGGAGGGAACCACGATGATGGTTGTTGTGCCGACCTTTGGAGACAGCCAGGGCGCGGTGAACCGAGGTTTCGCCATGCTGGAGCTGGAAGAGTGGTCCAGACGGAAACGCACCTCGATGGAGATTACTGCGGAACTGCGCGGGAAACTTGCGGAGATTTCCTCATTGAAGGTGCAGCCGTTTCTGCCGAGCAGGATCGGTTCCCGTGGCAATCCCGTCCAGTTCGTGATCGGGGGACCCGATTACAATGAGCTTGTGAAATGGCGTGATATCCTGCTGGAGAAGGCGAAAAACTATCCCGGACTGGTGGATGTGGATTATGATTACAAGGAGACTACGCCTCAGCTTCACGTCGAGGTGAACCGGGACCGCGCGAACGAGCTCGGCATTTCCGCGAGCGTGATCGGAACCACGCTGGAAACGATGCTCGGCTCCAAGAAAGTGACGACGTATCTGGACAGGGGGCAGGAATATGATGTCGTGCTTCAGGCGGACCGTTTCAGCCGTGCCACGCCGACTGATTTGAGCAATATTTATGTTTCCTCGCAGAATTCGGACAAGCTGATTCCCCTGGATAATCTTGTAACCGTCAAGGAGATCGGCGATGCGGGGCGGCTCAGCCGTTACAATCGCGTCCGTGCGATTACGATTACCGGCAACGTGGCTCCCGGGTATGCGTTGAGCGATGTTCTGACGTATCTGGAAAAGACCGCGCGTGAAGAACTTCCCGAATACGCGCAGATTTCCTATAAGGGGCAGTCCAAGGATTTGAAGCAGGCGAGTGGTTCGATGGTATTCATCTTTGCACTGGCTTTGCTGGTCTCTTATCTGGTGCTTTCCGCACAGTTCGAGTCGTTCATCAGCCCGTTTGTCGTCATGCTGACCGTTCCCCTGGGCATGATCGGGGCGGTTGCCGCGCTGAATATGATGGGCATGACCATGAATCTTTACACGCAGATCGGAATTATCATGCTGATCGGGCTCGCCGCCAAGAACGGCATTCTGATCGTCGAGTTCGCCAACCAGCTGCGTGACAGCGGCGTAGAGTTTGAGGAGGCTGTGTTCCGGGCTTCCAGACTGCGCCTGCGCCCGATCCTGATGACGGGTATTTCGACTGTCGCCGGCGCGATTCCTCTCCTGATTGCAACCGGCGCCGGCGCGGTAAGCCGCCGTTGTCTGGGTGCGGTCGTATTCTACGGCGGCACCAGCGCCTGTTTCCTGACGCTTTTTATCGTGCCGGTCGGGTATCTGCTGCTTGCGCGCCGCGAGAAGTCGCCCCATGCCTTGATGAAGTACATGCAGCAGCTGGACCGTGAAAACCCTTCAAAAGAATGAATATGGAACAGGATCAGGATATTTTTTCGCGTCTTCCTGCGCCTCTGCTGGCGTGGTATGACACTCATGCGCGCGTCCTGCCGTGGCGCGGGAATCCGGCGCCTTACCGGGTCTGGATTTCCGAGATCATGCTTCAGCAGACCCGCGTCGAAGCCGTAAAACCTTATTTCGAGCGTTTCCTTGCGGAACTGCCCGATCTCGAAGCGCTTGCCGCCGCACCGGAAGATGTGCTGTTGAAACTCTGGGAGGGGCTCGGCTACTACAACCGTGTCCGCAATCTCCGGAAAGCCGCGAAAATGATTCTGGAACGTTACGGCGGCGTATTTCCGTCCTCTTGCGAAGAACTGATGTCCCTGCCGGGGATCGGTGAATACACGGCGGGCGCGATTGCTTCGATTTCGTTCGGGCAGCCTTGCCCTGCGGTGGACGGCAACGCTTTGCGTGTGATTGCGCGCGTTACGGAAAATCGTGGGGATGTGATGAAAGACAAAGTCCGCCGGGAAATCGCCTCACGCCTGAAAGCGGTTTACCCGCCGGGGCGCTGCGGCGATTTCACGCAGAGCCTGATGGAACTCGGCGCGACGGTCTGCCTGCCGAACGGGGCGCCTGAATGTGCGGAATGTCCGCTTGCGGAATTGTGCCTCGGTTTCAGGAATGGAACCGCCCCCGGACTTCCCGTCAAAGCGAAGAAGAAGGCGCGGCGCGAGGAGGAGAGGACTGTTTTTCTGCTGCGATGCGGCGACAGGATTGCGCTTCGCAGACGTGCTGCGGAGGGAGTGCTTGCCGGTTTGTGGGAGTTCCCGAATGTGGAGGGCGCCCTGTCGAAACGCGAAGTCGCAAGGCAGATGGAGCAGTGGGGGCTTTCCGTTCTTCATCTTCAGGCTTCCGTGCGTGCGAAGCACATTTTCACGCATCTGGAATGGCACATGTCAAGCTGGCTTATTGAGTGTTCCGAACCGATTTCCTGTTTTCATTGGGTGACTCATGATACTTTGCGCAGGGAAATATCCCTGCCGTCTGCATGGAAGCCCTTTGCCGGCACTGCTTTTCCCGATTCCCCCCTTGAGGTCGAACTGCCTTTCGATGATTGATTCCGGCATTGTTTTTTTGACTGGCGATGTTCTGCGCCGGAGATTCCAGGGGTTACAAAGTTTTGAGCTGACCCGGCAGGTGTGGAGTGTTTCGGGTTCCCTGTTTGCAATGGAGTCAGGAATCTGTCGTGCGAGATGCTTTGCGATCAGTTCCAGATTCGGTGGCAGGACGATCGTGATTCATGATCAGAGGGGCAGGTCAGGTGTATATTTTTCTTTGCTTTTCCGAGGCTTCAGTGAGGGCAGGGAAGCTTTTCTGCAGGGCGAAACGCCCGGATCGGTTCTGCCGACGGGGATGAATTTCAGTTCACGGCAATTTGCCGTGCCGAGAAGTTTCTGGACTTTTTCCAGCATCATTGCTTTGATTTTTGGTGTATCCAGAGCCATCCGGTAGGCAGGGTGAAAGACTTCGATATACAGAACTCCATCGTTCAGGTGGGAAACCCGGCAGCGGCGCGCCGTTTCATTTCCTGCGAGTTCCGCCCAGGAAAGCTTGATCTCATTGAGCTTTCGTTCCCACGGAGGAACCGCTCTTGCCACAATCTTGTCCAGCAGAGAGTCGATTCCGACAGGCTGAGGGTGAAAATTGACCAGAGAGTTATGCGCTTCTTCCGAGCTGTGCCATTCCGTCAGCATGGAATGGATGGCGTCCAATGTTTTTTTTCTGATTTTCATAAGCCGTCAGTACACAAAGAGGGTACAAAGCCCGCTACAAGCCTATTCCAAAGGCGGCAACCGGCATCATAAGGACAAAGAAAGCCATCTTGAATGGCGCAATGAAACCGATTACGGTATTTTGCAGTCCGGAATAAAACGCCCCGAACGGCGCCAGCAGAGTCAGCTGCAAAATCCCCAGCGGCAGCCGGAATACATTGATGAGTTCGACGCCTGCCTTGAGCCCCATGCGGCCCATGTTGGTAAGCCCTTTGATGATGTAGGGCATCATGGCTTTGCCGACCTGAATGGCAATGGGAGCGAGAATTGCGATTGTGACCGGGTCCATTGCTTTTGCTTCGGGTTGAGGCGCCATGAATGCGAAAAGCGCAACCATCAGGGTCAGCACAATGGAATAACGCCGTATCAGGCGCGCCACGGAAAACGTCCGTTCATTCTGTTTCAATAACTGTTCCAAGTTTCCGACCTCAATATTGCACGTGATGAAAATAATGATACACCTTAGCATCAATCGGAAAATATGCAAATCTTCTTTCTTATTTTTTCAATTTTATTTTGTATCTTGTGCAAGGCGATTCACAGGGATGAGGGAGGCGGAACGAACCGGGCTTGAACTCAAGTGTTCCGGTCTTTCGGTCCGCCTTTATGCCGGTGGTCTTTTCCTGTTTTTAAGAATAGGGTAAAAAATACTCAATACAATTTGACTTCCGGGAGATATCCATTATATTTACTGGCATTTGAACAGGTGGCATTGTGCTTAAATTTGGAGAAATTGAAGTGTTGACAGGAAGTATATCGGTAACTGATGAGTCGCTTCTGCGTGGTGCGGTTGAGATTTCCTGTTTTTCTCTCCTTCCTGTAAAGGCGGTTGCTTGCGC
>DXVA01000386.1:0-1909 GCA_019408975.1 Lentisphaeria bacterium
ACGGAGGAAGGCGGTTCCCTGATTCTGGTTCCGCTGCGTTCCACGCGTTACAAAAATTCCGCGAAAGAGCCGTTCATATGGCTGATGGAGTTCAAGGGAACGGTTCCGCCGCATGTGGAGGCGACGATTCCTCTGCTGGCGTCGGATTACGGCAATGCGCTCTGGAACCATACGCCGACCGGCGGGGCGCGTGTCTTTTTCAACTGGCTCCGGAAGATCACGCTGATCCGCGTTCTTCTGTTTCTGCTGCTGGCGTTCATCATTGCCATGTTCACGGTGGATGTGGAACATACCGTTTCCGCTGAATTCGTGGTCAAACCCAATGCGGAATACAACTCTTACGCATGGTTCGACTGTGTGGTGAAAAACTGTTTCTTCAATGACGGCGATGAAGTCAGGGCGGGGGATAAGATTCTGGAGTATGATACGGAGCGGATGCGTTTCCAGCTTGCCGCTTCCGAAGCCGCATTCAAAGAAGCGAACGCGGAATATGAGCAGGTTCAGAAGGCTTCCTTCACGGATAAGGAGAGCCTCGGGCGGCTGAAAGTTCTTGCATTCAAGCGGGATTCCGCGCGCGTGGCGATCCAGGAGGCGAAATGGTATCTTGCGCACAGCGTCGTGACCGCTCCCGTGTCGGGAATCCTTGCCATTGCGGAGGGGAGCGCGGACAAGCTTGCGGGGCGCGCCTTGAGGCTTGGCGAGAAACAGTTCGACATTCTTTCCAATGAAGGGATGATCGCGGAAATCATGGTGAATGAGAAAGATGCGTCGGTGCTGGAGGGGAATCCGCGCATTACGCTGTTCCTGCATACACGTCCGGAGCTGCCGATTCCCGTGAAGATTCTCTCCTCGCGTTTTTATCCGGAGCTGACCGAACAGAATATTTACAGCTACAACGTGAAGGCGGAAATGGAGAACAATGTTCCGGGGCTTCGTTTCGGAATGCGCGGAGTTGCCCGCGTGACCGGCGAGAAAGTCAAGCTCGGATATTACCTTTTCCGCAGTCTGGTTCTCTGGTATCGCGGCGTATAACGGCAGGATGAGCATGGAACAGAATATCACATCGCAGGGCGCTTCCGGAACTCCGCAGGATGCGGGAAACACGCAAGCGCCGCCGCAGAAGAAACCGGAGTTCCGCACCGGGGTGATCCGTTCGGACATCCAGTTCATCCCGCCCGGGGAACATGGCGACTATGCAATGATCTTCGACCCGCTGTCCGAGGCGTATTACAAGCTGTCCGAGCGTTCCTGCCGGATTCTGCAGCTGATGGACCGCAGTTATGAGTTCGGTGAATTTCTTGCGCGGGTCAACTCTTTCGGGATGGACTGCGATAAGGCGGAACTTCTCGAACTGGTCAATTTCCTGCATGCGAACAATCTGGTCGTCCCGGAATACGGGGCTCTGAACATGAAAGTCATGCGGCACCGGGAAATGAAGGAGAAGACCACGTTCCACCGGATTATGGGGATGTATCTGTTCTTCCGGCTTCCCCCGATCCACCCGGACGGTTTTTTCACGGCGACGATGCCTTTCATCCGTATGCTGTTCAACAGATTTACCCTGTTCTTCATCGTTGCTGCTGCCCTGGGCGGCTATATCCTGCTGCTGCGTTCATGGAACGAGGCGTATGCAACGTTCGTGAACTCCCTCTCCTGGGCGGGGCTGGTGAAATACTTCTGGGCTCTGCTGATCACGAAGTCGGTTCACGAACTGGCGCACGGCTATACGGCAAAGAGTTTCGGCGCGCGGGTGCGCTCCATGGGAATCAGTTTCATTGTGTTTTATCCCCGGCTTTTTGTGGATTTGACCGATACATGGCGGCTCTCCCGCGCGAAACGCACCGCCTGCGACGGCGCCGGTATCGCCAGCGAACTGATCTTCGGCGGGCTCGCCGCGATTGTATGGGTG
>DXVA01000386.1:1919-4103 GCA_019408975.1 Lentisphaeria bacterium
GTTTACGGTCAGTGCGCTCGGGACGCTGCTGGTCAACGGCAATCCCTTTATCCGCTACGACGGTTATTATCTGCTGTGCGACTTCATGAACATCGAGAACCTGATGCAGCGTTCCAGCGAATTCATCAAGGCGTGGAACCGCCGCTTTTTCCTCGGCATCGGCTCCTATCCCGACAGCGGAGACTGTTCCCCGCTGACGCTGTATGTCTTCGGCATCAGCGCTTTTATTTACCGTCTTTTCCTCTATACGTCCATTATCCTGATCATCTATTTCAAGTTTACGAAACCCGTGGCGATCATCCTGATGGCGATTGAGGTTTATACGATGCTGCTGATGCCGGTGATTTTTGAGTTGAAGGCGCTGAAAACTCTGCGCAAGCGGATGAGCTGGGCAAAGACACTGCTGACCGCTTTGGCTGTCTGCGGGCTGGTTTCACTTCTTTTCATTCCGCTTCCGTGGTCGTTTTCCCTGCCTTGCGAGGTCGTGCCTGAAACGAGGCGCATGGTGACGGTTAATGAATCCGCGTTTGCCGCGAAGGAGTTGAAAGACGAACCTTTTGCCGTGGAGAAAGGGGATTTGATTCTGCCGTTCCGCAATGTGTTCCTTGATTTCAACATCCGGCGTTATGAAATTGCCGCCGACCGGGACCGCGCGGAACTGGATCTCCTGCGTTCCGACACCAAGACGATCGGAGCGAGTCCCGCAGTATATGAGAAACTGCGCGCGAATCTGCTGACGCAGAATGAGATGAAGCGCCGCCGGGGCAATATGGCGGTGAGGGCGGAGGCGGCAGGGATTTTCGTTCCGGCGGTCAAAGGCGTTTCCGAAGGGCGCTGGCTGGAAAAAGGGACGGTGCTCGGCGAGATCGTATCGAAAGAAGTTGCTGTTTATGCGTATGCGCTGGACCGCGAGGTGAACCGGATTCAGAAAGGAGACCGCGTAATGATCCGTCTGCGCGGGGAACTCAAGGAGCAGCCGGGGCGGATCGGTTCGCTGAATCCCGTGGCGGTCAAGTTCCGCGATTCGACTCTTGTGCAGGCGATGGGCGGCATTGTCCCCTGTTACCCGAACCAGAAAAACCATGAGTTTACGCCCGTGAACGTGCTTTACTGCATTACTGTGATTCCGGATGAACCGATTCTCTGCCGTTCAGGGAGAACCGGGCAGGCGGAAGTCAGGAAGACCTACCGCATGTCCGTGGAGCTGGTCCGTTCGCTGATGCACATCTTCTACCGCGAATTCTCATTCTGATTTTATCCCGCCGCCTTGAATTGACGGTGAATGGAAATTATATTCCTTCCCCGAAAGGAGTCTGCATGAAACAGCCGGAAATCAGTTGGTGCGTTCGGGGGGGAGCGGTCGTGAAAGACCTGGCGGTTTCCACTTTGAAACACAGAGCCGTGCTTTCCGCTCCGAATATGCGCGGGCTTCTGGACAAGGTGCGCGGACTTTCTTTTGAGGCATCGGTTTCATATGACGATTTCAGGCGCGGCGGCGAACAGGTGAAACGCGCGATTCTCGGCGCTGTCGCGGCATATTATGATGCGGACGCCGTGCCGTCGCCCGCCACGGCAGTCATCGCGTGGGGACGCGGCGGCGCGTTTCCGGAAAACCGGAGTTACTGGAAGGATTACGTTGAAAACGGGCGCGACGGGGGGCGGGCACACCTCTTTGTCGGAACCTTGCCGACGATTCCCTTGTGCGAAGCGGCGATTGCACTGAACCTGAACGGTCCGGGGTATTATCTGGACTGTCCGCCGGAGATATTGCGGGAGGAAATTGCGCAGGTGCTGAGCTGCCCGGCTCTTGACGGACTTCTGCTGCTGATGCATTCCGGGACGAAAATGAGTGTGTTTTACCTTGTGCGCGGCATCGCTTCCCCCGCGGATATGGAAACGCTGGAAAGGGCGGCTGAATGAAAATCCTTCTGACCGCATCCAATACCTGTACAGACCCTTATCCCGTTTACCCACTGGGCATGAGCGTAATCGCGCAGGCGCTTGTTACCGCCGGTCACGATGTGAAACAGTTCGACGTCGCCGTGAGCGGGCTGGACGCTCTGCCGGATGAGATCCGTTCCTTTTCCCCGGAAGCCGTCGGCATTTCCATCCGCAATCTGGACTCGGTCAACAGCCGCACGCCCGGACAGGATTTCCTGCGTATGCCCGTTGCGATGGCGGAGG
>DXVA01000387.1 GCA_019408975.1 Lentisphaeria bacterium
GAGTAGGCAATGTCGCGAATCTTGAGATAGGGGTTTCGGACAATTTTCTGATCGGGAACCGTTACAGTCGTTTTCCTGCTGTAATATTCGCCGTCCGGTCCGGGGACCAGCCAGCGGACACCGCCGTATTTCTTCAGAATTTCATAAGCCCCATAAAGCGCACCACGCGGATTCTGCCCGATAATGTAAAGCGTTCCATCCTGTACTCGGAGTGCAAAACCGTCCTCTTTAAGTTCATCCTCACGGATTCCGGCAGCCTTGACCAACTCCTTGTCCACCAGTGTTCCGATGTAAACATTGTGGAACCCATCGGCAGGCTCGGACGCGATTTGCGGTTTCGCTCCGCTGATTTTCTCCAGATATGCGGACAGCTCCTTTGCACCGAACGAAACAGGCGGGGGCGCGGACGGTTTGACGACAATCCGGCACGCCGCTTTTCCATCCTTCACCAATACGACCTCTCCCGCACGGAGAAGTTCCGCTCCGCACACAAGTGCGCCGCAGACAAATGCCAGCAATAATTTTCCAGACATGCAAATCCTTTCTGTTTTATTATAATGTTTTATAAGACAACACAATCCGCAGCTTCACACTTACCGGGGATTGCCGTTGAACGGGTAATACAGATTATTCGCCGGCAGCTGTGCGGGGAATGAGCGGGGATACCGGGACGCAAGATCAGCAGGCATTGTGTAGGCAGAGTGCTGTCCGACCCGCAAGGCGGACAGCTGCAGATTTGCCGCATGTCCGTCATAGAAAAGGTAATTGACTCCCTGATTCGCCCGGTGCCGAGGCACCCACCAGCGCAAATTGCCGTAATCGTAAGAGTCACCGAACCATGCAAGAGCGGAAGGCATTCTGATCGAACCAATCCGGATGAATCCGTTGTCCACAGCCGCATTTTTCACATTGCCGATCTCCCTGTGCGGCATATAAGTGCTGATTGAGACAAAGGTACTGCCGGGGCATATGGCAATACTGCGCTGCCATTCATAAGAACCGTAAACACTATTGATATACCCCAGATAAACCGGCGCCTCCTTGGGCATCCCCTTCTGTTCCTTTCCCAGAAAACATGCCCAGTTTTTTGAGGAGTTTCCATACAGCCACGGATAATAAACGCTCCAGTCATGATAATCCGCAGCATAGTTCTGCAATGCCAGTCCCAACTGCCGCAGATTGCCGAGACATTTAACGCTTTGCGCTGTCTGGCGCGCCTTTCCCAATGCCGGCAGAAGGATGGAAGCCAGAATGGCGATAATCGCAATCACAATCAGGAGCTCGATCAATGTAAATGACTGCCTGCCGATATAATTTTTCTTGTGCAATGCGGACTGTTTCATATTCATTATTCCCTTCCCTCCTTCTTTTTATTAAAAAAAATTGGTTTAATAGTGCGATGCTCTGCATCACAAAAATGCTTCGTGCAGGACTTTCAGTCCTGCTTCGGTCCAGCTGAATAAGCTGGTCGCCGCAGGCGAAATCCCCGATTCCCCGCGTGCTCTGCAACCGGGGTTGTTCATTTCGCATTTTTCATCTATCCCATATCAATCACGCGGTTCCGGATTTCATATTTTCCGAACCGTTTTTTACGAAATCATGACTTTGCATTTGACCGTGCCGCGCCACGGGCGCTTCACGCGCCCATGGAAAATATCCAGAAAACAATCCAGAGCCTGATCCGCATAAGCATCATCCTCGTAGAGAAAGCATCCGACAAGATCGGGATACGGCACCTCAGTAAGCGACATGTCCAAAAAAAGATAAGGACGCTGTTTCAGAGTGAGCCCGTGCTCAAAAATGGACCGCGCCGCACCAGGAAATGTAAGATCGGAAAGATAGACAATATCGTTTCTCCCGATCTTTTTTTCAGAAATAAGCGATTCCATCGCCTGATAACCGTTTCCATCCTGTGCACATAAAAAACGGGATTCATCGACAGGCAATCCGTTTTCCTCTGCGGCGGCACGAATCCCGGCAAATGCCTGCTGCGGCCCCAGATGGGCAAGATTACTGAAAATACCGGAGACCTGTGTAAAATGATAACGCTTCAACAACGTGGACATGGCAGTTTTCACGTTGTGAAACATATCTTTCTCCAGACGGTTCACCGGCTCTTTCAACTTATAGTTTCCCAGCAGCAGGAAAAGGATATCCGCATCGTTCAGCGCCTGCACCAGAGAATCATCCACATAACCGCCGATCAGAAGACCGTCCAGCTGATAATTCCGGACCCAGCTGATCAAAGCGTCTTCGCTCTTCTCGCAGGCAAGATAAAGCTCGCAGTTCTTTTCTTTCGCGGAAAAAAGAAGACGCTGGAAACTCAGCATGAAAGAGTTTTCCCGGAGCACATTGCGCCAATAAACGCAGCCGATGCGAATCTTTCGAGCCGGCAGCAGAGAGGGAATGTAGTCATTGACATAAGTCCCGCCTCCGCGCGCCGAACGGATCAGATTTTCTTTCTTCAGCAGTTTCAATGCGGAACGAACTACCTGGCGACCGACGCAGAAACGTTCCGCCAGCAGATTTTCTCCCTCCAGTCTGTTGCCGGGACGCAGGTTCCCGGCATTCAGTTCCCGGCGGATGATTTCCGCAATTTGAATCGACTTGGCTTCTTTTTCCGTCAGTCTCATTGTTGAATCCCCTCATATCTGTTTGTTATTATAACCAAGTTCAACCAAATATCAAGAGCCAAAACTTCAAAATATCCTGTTTTTCTGGAAAATTACAGGAAAACGGAGGCGCTGCCGGGAAGTTATGGGAAATTGTAAAACTCTGCAAAAAATATAAAAAAAGCAGGATAAGTTAAATATAAGACAGAATTTGCGTGGTTGTATTCCTATTTTATGATATAATTACAGTATCATGGAATCAAAAAAACAGGTTTGGAATATGACAGGAAAAGTTTTAGTGTTAGGGGCGCACCTGGATGATTCGGTGATTGCCATGGGAGGCGTGATCCGCAAACTGGCAAACGCCGGGTGTGAAGTGTCGGTGTTCTGTTTCGGCAATGGCGACGAGGCATACACAAAGCCGGGTGACAGCCGGAAGGCAGTCGAACGGTTCAAACGTGATGCGGCGCGGGCGCATAAGATTCTCGGCGTCGCCAACTTTGAGTGCTATGACGTTCCAGACTTCGGCGTCAACGCTTCACGGGAATTTTATCAGCAGTGCATCCGTGCAATCCGCCAGTATAAACCCGATATCATTTTCGGGCATTGGTGGAATGAATATGTCCAGCATCATGATATGGCGACCATAAGCCGTGACGCATGGAATCAGGCTGCCTGGGCTTGCAGCGCCGATCTGGGAGCGCAGCCGCACCGCGCGTCCAAGTATTTCCACTTTGAAGTCAATGATCCGCTGCCCGAGCCGACCCATATTATCGACATCACGGACACTTTTGCCGACAAGATGGAAGCCTGGAAATGTTTTGAGGATGCGCATGATCATCTCGGCGAACTGGACGATGCGCTTGAAGCGCGCGCCCGCTATCACGGCAGCCGCGCCGGAGTCAAATACGGAGAGCCGTTCCGCCAAAGTTTTTATCTGCTGGAAACAATTCATCATGTAAAGGAACTGTTTTAATGAATAAGAAATTCTATTTTGGAATGTCCGTCGACGATGTCGCGCTGGACGGATGGAGCAAACCGGAAAATTTCCGCCGTCTGATTGATTTCTTCAACAAGGAAAATCTTCCCGCAACCTTCTTCGTCGTCCCCGTAGACGAGGCGACAGACCGTCCATTTTACACATTAAGCGCCGAATATGTCCCGGCAATTCAAAAAGCGCAAAAGGAAGGGCATTGTTTTGCACAGCATGGAATCCGCCACAACCGTTTCGAGTTCGGCATCCCGCCTGCAATGATCCTTGATCTGCCGCATGAAGCGGAAAATAAACGGTATGCTTCGGAACACCGGGAGGCTCTGGAACATGAACATTCCCTCGCCAATTGCCGCGCCCGGCTGAAACAGGGGCGCGACATCCTGGAAAACGCCCTGGGATTCAGGATCGAAGGATTCCGCGCCCCTGCGCTTCAGGAAAGCCCGGGAATGTTCGCCGCAATTGCAGAGGAAGGATATAAA
>DXVA01000388.1 GCA_019408975.1 Lentisphaeria bacterium
GAGCGGGGATGTTGTGGAACCGTTCTCCACGAAGTCAAACTGAGTGTCTATTCCCATTTTTCATTCCGTTTTGAATAAATTTTTAATATGATTCATAGAATTGATTATTTTACAAGCGAAGAATCGCCTTCTTCGGCGCGGACATGGATCGCGATTCCGCCGCGAGGCATGAAATCGCCGATTACTTCCATCCAACGAGGACGGCACGCCTTCACCAGATCGGTCAGTATCCGGTTGACGGATTCTTCATGGAACGTATTGAAATTTCTGAAGGAAAAGAGATAAAGTTTCAGCGCCTTGCTTTCAATGCATTTTTTATCCGCGATGTAGCGAACCGTGATATGCCCGTAATCCGGCTGGTTCGTCACGGGACAGAGACTCGAATACTCGGGACAGTCAAACGTGATCACATAATTGCGCTGCGGATACGCGTTGTCGAACGTCTCAATCTTCGCCTTGTCCGGCGAATCGGGATATTCCGTGTGGTTTCTGTTCAGCAGAGTCAGAGAAGAATGCGGCAGCGCTTTCTTCCCCGCAGACGTCTGCATTTTTTCCTTTTTCATAATTCTCACTCCAAAATTTTAGAAAAAAACGACTGATTTCCCTTATAATATATCATTATCTCGTAAATTTGCGAAACTAAAACGAAAAAATGCTTGACCAAATGAAAAGTCAGGAATATATTAGCGGATATTTTGAAGGAACATAACAAAAATATGAGATACAACAGGGAGTAAGAACAAGATGAGTCTTATGAAGAAACTCTTTCTCGCTGCCGCTCTTTTCATGGCGGCCGGAACGGCAACCCAGACATTCGCGCAGGATCAGCAGGATGACTATCAGGTGTGGGACTCCATGATCCGCAAGCTCGGGCGCGGTGTCAGCAACGTGGCATTCGGGGCTGTCGAGTTTCCGGTCAAATGGTACCAGGTCAACTTCGAGGAAGGCGGTTTCGCCGCGTGCACCTACGGAATCTTCAAGGGACTCACTTACGTTGTGATCCGTGAAGTCGTCGGAGTCGTCGAAGTTGCGACTTTCTTTGCTCCCCTCCCCGGATGCAGCACCGAACTGCCCGACAGCCCCGCATGGGGTTACGGACCGATCCTCGAACCCGAATGGATCATCACTCCGGCACAGAACAAATACAATTTCGTATATCCTGAAACACGAACCATGCAGTAATTTTCAGAAATATCGCCTTATTTCAAGAGCGGGAATGCAAAGTTCCCGCTCTTTTTCTGTACAAAGGGCTTTGCCTCTGCCGTAATCCAAAGGCGAGCAGCAGATCAGCGACCTGCCCCACAACTCTTTGTTTTTTTCGATATCCCTGTTGCTTGCGGCGGGGCTGTTTACTCCGGCAGGATGAAATCAGCAGCACTCTTGAACTGAACCGCGTTCCAGCCAAGTTTGCGGGCGGCTTCGATATTATCGGCGCGGTCGTCGAAATAGACGCACGGCTTGCCGTGGCGGCGCTCAAACTCGCGGAACATCTTCTCCGACGGTTTCTGCGCACCGACATCGAAACTGTAAACACCGTCTGCGGCAAGATGGAAAAACTCGCATTTGCGCCGGCATTCCGTCAGATGAAAGCGCGACACATCGGAGAGATAGACGAACGAATACCCCTGTTTCAATGCACCGCGAACCGCCTCCGGCATTCCGGGAAGCGTATCTCCGATGATGAGATTCCATGCGCTGATCATCTCATCGTCGTTCAGGCGATGCCCGGTCTTCCCGTGAAAAAAATCAAGCCATTCCCGCTCGGAAATCAATCCGCATTCCAGTTTGGCGGACACGGCAAGAATTTCCGGCGTCGGGAAAAGATTCATTCGCGCAATCACACGCTCGGGATGAATGCTGACACAGACATTCCCGATATCCAGAGCGATTATCCTGCGTTCATGCTTCATGAGTTGGAGTGACGGAGGTAAGCTTCGACAAATGCGTCAAGATCGCCGTCCAGGACTGCGTTGACATTACCGGTTTCATAATCGGTGCGAAGGTCCTTGATCAGCTGATAAGGCTGAAGAACATAGGAACGGATCTGATTGCCCCATGCAATATCGGATTTTTCGCCGGAAATCGCGGATGCCTCTTTCTTGCGCTGCTCCTCGGCGCGCTCATACAGGCGTGCCTGGAGCATCTTCATAGCCATCGCACGGTTTTTGTGCTGGGAACGCTCCATCTGGCAGGCGACGACAATGCCGGTCGGCAAATGGGTGATCCGCACTGCGGAATCCGTCCGGTTGACATACTGCCCGCCGGCGCCGCTCGAACGGTAGGTATCGATCTTCAAATCCTTTTCATCAATTTCGATGGCAATGTCATCTCCGAGTTCGGGGAATGCATCGGCGGAGGCGAAAGAAGTATGGCGCCGCGCATTGCTGTCGAACGGGGAAATACGCACCAGACGGTGAATTCCGCGTTCCGCCTTGAGATAACCGTAGGCGAATTCGCCCTCCACGCGCAGCGTCACGCTCTTGATCCCGGCTTCTTCGCCCGGCTGGATATCGACGATCTCATCCTTGAACCCCTTGCGCTCGAACCAGCGGCGGTACATACGCATCAGGATACTCGCCCAGTCGCAGGACTCCGTTCCGCCGGCGCCCGCGTGAATGAAAAAGAAGCAGTTGTTGCGATCGAACCTGCCGGAAAGGAAACTGACCAGTTCAATTTTATCCAGATGTTCGGAAAGAGATTTCCATGCGCCGTCCGCTTCGGCAAGAAAGCTCTCATCCTCGGCGGCAAGTTCGGCAATCGTATGAAAATCATCGACTTCTGCGACAAGCCCGTTGTAAGGCTCGATGATGTTTTTGCAGGAGCTGAGCTTCTGGACCGTTTCCTGCGCCTTGTCCTTGTCATCCCAGAAATCGGGGCGCGCCATGATACTTTCCAAATCCGCCATTTCCTGCTTGTATTTTTCGATCTTCAGGAACTCGTAAAGATGCGCGAGTCTCGAGTCCGCTTCCTGTGCATGCGCTCTGATTTCTTCAATAATCATATTTTTTTCTCTATCAAGCTGTAAGTTTTAGTGCAAAATTGCTTTCACGTGTTATATTGACTATATAAATTACTTTCTCAACGTATTAAATTCAAGTAAAGGAGAAAAATATGCTTTCAAAATCAAGTCTGAACTTCCTTGAAACGTTCATGAACACCTCCGGACCTTCCGGATTCGAGTTTGAACCCGCCGCCGCATTCCGCAATTACGCAAAGGAATTTGCACACGAAGTCAGGACCGACGTCACGGGCAACACCATCGCGGTGCTCAATCCCGGCGCAAAATTCAAGGTCATGCTCGCAGGGCACTACGACGAGATCGGCTTTCAGGTCGTCTACATCGACGAAGGCGGGCTCGTTTCGTTCCGTCAGGTCGGCGGCATCGACAAGAACACCCTGCCCGGAATCGAGGTCAACATCATCAATTCCAAAGGCGAAAAGATACCCGGCGTAATCGGCAGGAAACCGATTCATCTCCAGACCCCGAAAGAGCGCGAAACACCGTCCGAATTCAAGGATCTCTGGATTGATATCGGAGCGGAAAGCGCGGATGAGGCAAAGAAGCTGGTCGGCATCGGCGATCCCGTTGCATTCAAGGTCAATTACAAGCGTTACGGAGAAAACCGTATCATGTCCAAGGGGCTTGACGACAAGATCGGCGCGTTCGTCGTGATCGAAGCATTGAAGCTGCTGGCGAAACGCAAAATCAAAGTCGGCGTCTATGCGGTCGGAACCGTTCAGGAGGAACTCGGGCTCCGCGGCGCGACAACCAGCGCATTCGGAGTCGATCCGAATATGGCGATCGCGGTCGATGTCGGTTTCGCAACCGATGTCCCCGGCGTGGAAAAGAAATCCTACGGCGATGTCACGCTCGGCGGCGGACCGCTCCTTTCGCGCAATGCGGACAACAACCCGGTCGTGAACCGTCTCATGTTCAAAGTCGCGGACAAAAAGAAAATCAAGTATCAGCTGGACTGCGGGCATCGTGCCAGCGGCGGCACGGATACGGCGCAGATTCAGATGACCCGTTCCGGCGTTGCAACCGCGCTGATCAGCATTCCGAACCGCTACATGCACACGC